>NZ_JACALO010000004.1:0-110509 GCF_030328185.1 Empedobacter sp. 225-1
AGGGTGACTATAGCTGCAGGGCTCACCTCTTCCCATTCCGAACAGAGAAGTTAAGCCTGCCTGCGCCGATGGTACTGCTATTGCGGGAGAGTAGGTCGTCGCCAGTTTTTATCAAAAGCCTCAAGATTATTTCTTGAGGCTTTTTTTGTGGTTATACGTCGCGCTTTAGGCAGAACGTTTTAAGCTTTACGCATCTCCAAACTATGTTTTATAAAACAAGAAGCTTGCTTTCATCCAACAAGAGGCTTCTAATTAGTCAACGAGAAGCTTCTTCTTGATAAAAAGGAAGCTTCCTTTACAACTTACAACTCAGAACTCGATAACACTCCTAGTTTGTTTAGATTTTTATTGTCAGTCTTAAATCTTATCTCTTACGGTTTACGCTTAAAACTCGCGTTAGGGATAGTAGTGGAAATCCTTTTGTTTGACGAAGGATTTTGTTTTTAGGTACCTATGATACTCCAAACAAAAGATTGCAACGGATAGCCCGACCGAGCGTAGGAAATTTTACTATTTAATTATAATTTTGTTGGCGAGGGAACGCCCAGAAAGAAATTTTATAGAATATATGCAATTGATTTATATTTTGAATAAAAGTTTAATTGTTTATTCAAAATAATAACTTTATTTTTGGTTAACATTTGGTGCGAGCGTAATAGTTCGGTAACAGGGAATCAGGTGAAAATCCTGAACAGACCCGCTGCTGTAAGCTCCATATTTTTTAGAATATAAATTATCCACTGTTCTTTGTGAATGGGAAGGATTTTCTAAAAAAGGAGTAAGTCAGAAGACCTACCAAAATGATATGTTAATGCTTTCGGGGACTGAAGCGTGAAGAACAATTTTGGGATAGGTAAATGCCTATGTACTGACTTCATACACTCTCGTTAGCAACAATTAATTATTGCTAAATGAGAAATCTAAAAACTATAATTTATTGTTGCAGCTTGATTTTACTTTCATGTAATATTGCCTATGCGCAAATTTTTCGTGATAGTATTTTAGAGCTTCAACAGGTTGATATTTCAACGACAAATACTAAAACTGTAGTTCCTGTTCAAGAATTAAAGGGAGAGCAATTACAGGCTTTGAATAGCCATTCTGTTGCCGACGCTGTTCGTTTCTTTTCTGGTGTACAAATCAAAGATTACGGTGGGGTAGGTGGATTGAAAACAATTGATGTTCGTGGAATGGGCTCTCAGCATGTTGGAGTGTTTTATGATGGTATTCAATTGGGAAATGCGCAGAACGGAATTATAGATTTAGGAAAATTTTCGTTGGACGATATGGAAGTTATTTCGTTATACATTGGTCAAAAAAGTAATATTTTTCAATCAGCAAAAGATTATGCGTCAGCTAATGCAATTTATTTAGAAACTAAGAAGCCTGTTTTTAGAGATAACAAAAGTACTAATATTACACTTCGATATAAATTAGGCTCTATTCAATTAATTAACCCTTCAACACGAATTGAACAAAAGATTTCTGATCGTTTATCAGCAGTTTTAAGCGCTGAATATATCAAAACGAATGGAGTGTATAAATTTCGTTATCAACGAAAAAATATGGACGGTTCTACAGCATATGATACAGTTTTGAGACGTCGAGATGGGCAAGTTGACGCGAAACGTGTTGAATTGGGATTATTCGGAAAAGGAAATCAATGCAATTGGAATGTAAAAGGTTATTTGTTTGATTCGGATCGGGGAATACCAGCAGCAATTGTAAGAGGTCGATTTGATGGGCGCGGACAAACATTAGTTGATAAAAATTATTTTGTTCAGGGAAAATTCGAAAAACGTTTCAATAATTTTCAGTCGAAGATTAATGCAAAGTTTGCATACGATTTTACACATTTTACAGATACCGTTTCTACCGTAAAAAATGAAAATAAATACATTCAACGGGAGTTTTATGTTTCGTGGGCAAATCTATATTCTATTAGCGATAAGTGGGATGTGAACGTTGCAACTGACTATCAGTTTAACAATTTAGATGCTGATTTAAAAGAATTTTCATATCCAACTCGTCACACAAATTTGATTGCTTTTGCTTCAACTTATCGTATGAATCGTTTGAGTTTACAAGGAAGTTTATTGGGAACTTTTGTGAAAGAATCGGTCGAAAAAAATACAAGCGCACAAGATAAAACTATTTGGACACCAACGATTATTGCAAATTACCAACCATTCAAATCACACGATTTTAACATTAGAGCATTTTATAAGCGAATTTTTAGAATGCCAACGTTCAACGATTTATATTACACGAGTATTGGTTATGCTAATCTTCGACCAGAATTTTCTACACAATATAATGTGGGATTTACCTATTCTAAATCATTTCATCGTTTCTTCAAAAATATTTCTATTCAAGCTGATGCTTACTACAACGAAGTTACCGATAAAATTGTAGCTGTTCCTTCGGGCAGTTTGTTTCGATTTACAATGATGAATCTTGGTCAAACAAGGATGAAAGGATTGGATATTAAACTGCGATCAACATTTAGTTTTGGTGAGATAGAGTTTTCGCCAATGTTGAACTATGGTTTTTTAGAAGCGTTAGATTATTCAAGTCCTACAAAAAGTTACTACAAAAATCAAATTCCATATACAGCCAAGCATAGCGGATCCTTTGTTTTAGGCGCTTCATACAAAACGTGGAATTTCAATTACAGTTTTATTTATGTGGGCGAACGATACAATGTGCATCAAGATAATAATAAATATAATCGACTTAATCCTTGGTTTACAAATGATTTGGGCGTGCATAAAGAATTTAAATTAAATCAAAATTCGTTCAAAATTTCTTTTGAATTAAACAATGTCTTGAATCAACAATACGATGTGATTTACAATTATCCAATGCCAGGGAGGCAATTCAAATTTATATTAAGCGCAAATTTATGAGATATTTTAAACAATTATTCGTCTGTTTATTAACAGCAACCACTTTTTATGCATGTCAGCAAGATACGTATTTAATCGAAAGTGAAGTAGATGGTGTAACAACTCCAGAAGAAACAGATGTGGCTGGATTTTATTTACTGAACGAAGGAAAGATGGGAAGCAATATGGCGACAATAGATTATATGGAATTTAAAACAGGTGTGTATAATCGAAACATTTATGCTTCAGCAAACCCTGAAGTAGTAAAAGAATTGGGCGATGTTGGAAATGATATTAAGATTTATGGTAACAAGCTATATGCGGTAATCAATGTGTCCAATTTTATCGAAGTAATGGATGTTAAAACTGCGAAGCATTTAGGAACAATTCCTTTAGAGAATGGGCGATACATCACATTTGCAAATGGAAAGGCGTATGCTACTTCGTATGCAGGTCCAGTCACGCTTGACCCGAAAGCGCCTTTAGGAAAAGTAGTAGAGATTGATACGATTAATTTATCCGTTACGCGTCAAGTGACTGTTGGGTATCAACCAGATGAATTGGAAGTGGTTGGAAATAATTTATATGTTGCAAATTCTGGTGGGTATAGAGTTCCAGATTATGATAGAACTATTTCGGTTATTGACTTGTCAACATTTAAAGAAACGAAAAAAATAGATGTTGAAGTGAATCTTCATCGTATCAAAAAAGATGCTGATGGCGATTTGTATGTCACTTCTCGTGGTAATTATAAAGATATTTCATCTAATCTTTTTGTAATTGATAGTAAGACACATCAAATCAAAAAGAAATTTGATATTCCAGTTTCTAACTTTACAATTGATGATGACAAGCTGTATTATTATTCGAATGAATTTAGCTATACAACTTTCGAATACACCAAATCTTATGGCGTAATCGATACCAAAACAGAACAAGTTATCAACAAAACATTGGTGAATGATCCTGTGATTAATACTATCGAAACACCTTATGGAATCGCCATAAACCCAAAGACAAAAGACATTTTTATTACCGATGTTGGAAACTATGTTTCGATGGGTTATGTGTATTGTTTTGATAAAAATGGCGTGTTTAAATGGAAAACTGCAGGAGGAAATATTCCAGCTCATTTTGCCTTTGTTTACAAATAAAATTTACATATGAAAAATAAATCTATATTACTTTATTCAATTATTTCTTTGGGAGTAGTTGGAATTTACAGTTGTTCAGATGATGAATCAATTGATACTTCTTTATATGATGTTGCATTAAAAAGCGAGTATGAAGTTACTCGATTTAAGAATCTAAATATAGAAGCGAATACTCAAGGATTTGATAACGCAACTTATACTTGGAAAATAGGAGATTCAATTATTTCTACAACAGAAAAATTGGACTTTATTCCATTGAAATCTGGAGATTATAAATTAAAATTAATTGTTAAGAATAATTTAAAAAAGGATTCAGCAGTTTCAAATTTAAAAGTTAAAGATGTTTTAGAAAGTAAATACTCTTTTGATCGATTAAAGCTATATGATATTAAACCAGATTTAGATGATGAAACATTTAACTCATATACATGGAAACAAAATGGAGAAGTAATTGGAAGTTTAAAAGACTTACAATACATATCAGATATAGAAGGAGAATATAATTTAACATTAGAATTAAAAGGAAAATATAATGTAGACGTTTCTACGAAAATTAAGGTAAACAAAGAAACGTCTATTTATAGTAAATACATCGCACAAGTTTTTGATTATTTGCCATCAGTGGGACAGTTTGTGAATAAACTTCCAGCATATGTAGAAGGGGATACACAAGTTGAAATGACGGCTAAAGCAGGAAAAGAGTTAATTGGCAAAGAAGGCGGAATGATCACATTAGGTGGATTTGGTGGTTATGTCGTTTTTGGTTTTGATCATACAATTATGAATCACGCGAATAAACGCGATTTCAAAGTTTTAGGAAATGGATTTGCTGGATCATCTGAGCCAGGAATTATCATGGTTGCCTATGATAAAAATAAAAATGGTAAACCTGACGAAGATGAATGGTACGAAATTGCAGGAAGCGAATATCAAAATCCAAACACAATCAAAAATTATTCGATTGTTTTTCAAAAACCAACTGTTGAAGATGTAATTCCAAATCCTGAATATATAAAATGGACCGATAATCAAGGGAATTCAGGGTTTAAAACCAAGAATATTTACCATAAGCAATCGTATTATCCATTATGGTATAAGCAAAATGAACTGAAATTTTCAGGAACACTTTTACCTAATAATTATACCGAAAACAATGGAATTTGGACAGGAAAACAATATGCATATGGTTATGCAGATAATGCTCAAAATGATTCGGAGGATTCTAATATTGACATTGATTGGGCTGTCGATAAAAATGGAAACCCTGTCAAATTAATGGGAATAGATTTTATCAAAATTTACACAGGAACTAATCAGGAAGCGGGGTGGTTAGGCGAAATCTCGACTGAAGTAACTGGAGCTTACGATTTACATTTATAACATAACATTTTTAAATATTTTTCATCCGAAGCCATGAATCAATTGATAATGGTTTCGGATATCTTAAAAACAACACATGAAAAAACTTTTACTTTCAATTATTTCGATTGTAGCAATACAAACAAGCTTTGCACAAACAAAGGAATACACAAACGGTGTTTTTATCTTGAACGAAGATTGGTTTGGTCATTCAAATGGAACAATCAATTTTTTGAATCAAGATCATACAGTTGATTATAACATTTACAAAACGGCTAATCCAAACGAAGAATTAGGTGTCACGCCTCCTTTTGCAACAATTTATGGTGACAATTTTTATATTGTTTCAAAACAAGGAAATCGTTTGGTTGTCGCAGATGCTAAAAATTTAGAACAAAAAGCGAGCTTTACTAACATTGGTGGAGATGGAAGAAGTTTTGTGGGTGTAGATACTAAAACAGGATATATAGGAACTACGAGCGGACTATATTTATTTGATATTGAAAACATGGTGCAAGGAGCATTAATCGAAGGTACTGATAAAGTTGGTTCGTTGGCGAATATGATTCGTACATCGACTTATGTTTTTGCTGTTACTCAAAAAGGTGGAATCTTAGTTATCGATCCTAAAGCGCATACAATAAAGCAAACGATAACAGGAAATTTTATTTCTGTTGTACAAACAAAAGATGGGAATGTTTGGGGAGCTTTGGCGAATAAGTTAGTTAAAATAGACCCTGTTAGTTTAGCAACATCCGAAGTTGCGATTCCTACGAAAACCATCCCAAACACTTGGGGAGCGTGGAACGCAGGTAGTTTTAGTGCTTCATCCCAAGAGAATGCAATTTACTTTTTCCCTGGTGCTGGTTGGTCTATTAGTCCAACAATGGTGAAATATGATGTGGATAAAAACGAGTTTAACGAAAATTTTGTTACGATTCCTGGTCAAGACGAACAATATAAACAAGCTATTTATGGAGCAGGTTTACGTGTTGATCCTGTTACAGATGAGTTAATTGTAACAACAACAGAAAGTGGTTTTGGAAGTCATTATCAAAAAAACTGGATTCACAAATTTGACAACAAAGGAAATTTAACTAATACAATTCAATTAGAAGATTATTATTGGTTTCAATCATTGCCCGTTTTTCCAGATAACGCTGCACCGAAGATAAATGAGTTAGAAACAACATATCACATCAATTCTCCAACAGTAATTGACTTAAAGGATAAAGTTTCCGATGAAGATAATTTGGCAATTGCAATTGTTAAAGATTTAGAAATTCTCGAAAATGATAATGTGGCGGAAATTTCTATCAATGAAAAAGATGAGTTAGTGATCAATCCTTTAAAAAACGGAACAGCTAAAATCAACCTTTCTTTTAATTCGAATGGAAAAGTAGTCGCACAAACGATTTCAATTTCAACAGCTGTTTTAGGAACAAATGATTTGACGAAATCATTGATAAATGTTTACCCAAATCCTGTGAATAATATCTTGTTCATCGAAACAAAAGAAGAATCTAAGGCAGAAATCTTTGCACTTACAGGAACTAAAATTACGGAGAAAACACTTCAAAAAGGGAAGAATCAATTGGATGTTTCTTCTTTATTGAAAGGTGTTTATATCATAAAAGTTAACAACTCTACTTTCAAAGTAATCAAAAAGTAGTGTGTTATTTATTTGTGGAAAGAAGGTTGAGCAAGGCTCAACCTTTTTTGTTTAATAATAATTAATTGTGCGTTTTACACTATATTTTAATTCACCATCTGTTGAAATAGAAGCTTTTATCCAATTATTTTTCGAATCATATTCATACGAAACTTGATACGATGTTAAGAAGTTTTGTCCATTTCGAAATGATTGTTTCTTGAAGTTGACAATCTCATTTTTCGAATCAAAATCAGCCTGATAAACCAACATTTTATTGTGATCAAATGATTGTAGTTTTGAAATATTTCCATGATCAAAAAACATTATTTTGCTTGAGTTTCCAGCAACTTCTTCCTGAAAAACAGCTGTGTCTTTGTCGTAGATATAGTATATTTTTCGCCCTTTTTTTCCATCAAAAGAAGTCATCTCATCCAACACCAAGTGCCCTTTTTTATTATAAGTCAAATTGTTTTCAGAAATCGTAGCACCTTCTACTTTTGTTGTGATTTTATCTAACCTATTCGAATAATTAAAAACTGTTTCATAACTCGATTTAGATGTTTTTCCTTCATTTTTTTCAATCAAATTTATCAAGCGATTTTTATGGTCATAAACAAATGTTTTGTCTGCTGCAATTCGTTTTGGATCTTCATTATTGTTAATAACTGTATTCGTTTGTTTATCAATTAAATTCGAGTTGTTGTAGTCGTTATTAACATAGTTATAAACAGCTAATTTCCCTCGATAATCCAAATAATTGGTCCGTTTTTTTAACAAACCTTTCGAATTAAATTCTAACGAAATCTGATTATAAAATTCATTTTCCAAAAATGGTAAAGTAGTCGAATTTCCGTTCGCATCTGTAGCTGTTGAAACAACTTTTTCAACCTTTCCTTTTAGATTAAAATCAGCTAAAGTCGTTTTCACTTCATAGTCATTCGTCGAAATTTTTTGAGCAAAATTGACTTGTGATAAAACTAAACAAAGAGTTGTTAAAATTAATTTTTTCATATAAAATGGTTTGCCAAGGAAGTTTGTTAATACCCAACATTTATCTTTAATAAAGATACATATTTTTGAAAATGTTATTTTTTTTGTTAAAGTGTTGGTTATTAATTGTTGTTGAGAAATTTATAGATATCTTAATAGAATAATAAACATTTATAAAAATAATATTTATGAGTATTAAAGAACAACTTTTAACGCTAGCAACAGAAAAAAACTCTCCTTGTATTACGATTGCATTCAATACACATCGTACGAGCCCAGACAACCAACAAGACGCAATCAAACTAAAAAATTTAGCGAAAGAAGCGGAAGATAGATTATTGGAAATTCACTCCAAACGAGAAATTCCAGATATATTAGAAAAATTAGAAAATATAGCTGAAGAATTAGAAGTACATAAGAATTTAGAAAGTTTACACATTTATATTTCAAAGGACACGTTCGAATTTATACGTACTGATATTCCAATAACTCATGAAGGTGTTTGGATTGATGAAACGTTTCATATCAGACCTCTTATTAAAGTTATGAATCGTGTTACTGAATATTTGGTGCTGTACCTAACAAAAAAAGGGGTACACTTGTATCAAGCCATCAATGATTCGATTGTTCAAGAAATTGAAAATGATGATTTTCCATTTACAGAAAATAACTATAACCTAAGTAGTTTATTTAGCAAAACAGACGAGCAGAAAAACAAAATCAAAGACTTCTTTAATCAGATAGATAAATCAGTTCAGCGTGTAAACCCGGAAGGTAGTTTACGTTGCTTGGTCATTTCTACGGATGATAATTATGGTGAATTTATTGCCGAAGCAGATACGCCTAGTATATACTTAGGAAATATTTCTACCGATTTTAATTCACCAACGCAACAAAACGACTACATGGAAATTGCAGGTGAATTTATTAAAAATTATCAACACCAAAATCGAAAAAAATCGATCGAAGAAATGAGTGAAGCCGTAAGTAAAGGGCAAGTCTTAACAGATTTACAAGAAATTTATCAAGCTGCTATTGATGGTCGAGGAGATTTGTTAATTGTGCACCAAGATTACCAACAGCCAGTTCGTATGAAGGACGATCGTACATTTGAAATTGTTTCCGACGCTACAGAACCAGGTGTTTTGGACGATGTCGTAAGTACTATTGCATGGGAAGTGATTGCAAAAAAAGGGAATACAATTTTTACTAGCCAAGAGGAAATAAAAGAACTAGGTAATATTGTTTTGAAAACGAGGTATTAATTCTTTGCGCTAAAATTTATTCTCCATCTTAATTGTTATTTTTTTGTTAAATAAAAATTAAGATGGAATTTTTACTCTCCTTGTTTCAACTCATACCAGTATCAATCCAACTCCCAAATATCAAAATGAAAAGTTTCGGTTACTTCAAAACCAATTTTTTCTAATACCTTTCGTGAACCTTCGTTGTCAACATGTGTTATCGCGTTTAGTTGAATATGCGACATATTTTTTTTGTAATAATCCATACAAGCCTCCGCAGCTTCGGTTGCATAACCTTTTCCCCATGCTTCTTTTCGGTAACGATATCCGATATCAATAAAGTCAAAGCGATTGTTCATAGCCTCTTCTTCAATAATATATTTAAAACCAGTCCAACCAATCATTTTACCAGTTTCTTTCACCACAACTGCCAATCGTCCATGTCCCAACTCATCGTATTGACGCTGTAAATCTTCAATAATTTGGCGAGTTTGCTCAATAGTCTTTACAGGTTCAGCCTTTAGGTAAACGTGCACTTCGGGTTGAGAATCCATTTCATAAAAATCGTGCAAATCATCCATCGTAATTGGGCGTATAATCAATCGCTCCGTCTCTAACGTTGGTAAATATTTCATGTTGCGTATTTATTTGGACTAAGATATTAATTTTTTTTGGGCGTTCCCTTCGGGCGGGCTTTTCGTTCCAATCTTTGCTATTCAGCAAAGGATTTCCACTGCAATCCCTAACGCGGTTTTTAATTTTATTCTAAGTCTTGTCTTTCTGAGTTTGTCGAAAAATCTTTCCAATATAAAAGCCTCGCATTTGCGAGGCTTTTATCTATATTCTCAATACTAAAATCTAGTATCTAAAATTTTTTTTATCCAACGATGTTGATAATTTTTCCAGGAACAATAATAATGTTCTTTGGAGTGCGATCTCCCAATTGTTTGATGGTACGTTCGTCTTTCATGACAATTTCCTGAATTTCATCTTTTGATAAGGTTAAAGGCAATTCTAACAAGAATTTCATTTTACCATTAAATGAAACTGGATATTCTTTTGCATCTGCAACCAACCATTTTTCTTCAAAAATAGGGAAGTCAGCTTTTGCGACAGAAGTTTCGTGACCTAATTTAGACCATAATTCTTCTGCAATATGTGGTGCATAAGGCGAAATAATAATTGCTAAAGGCTCTAAAATTGCGCGTTTATTTGATTTTATTTTTCCTAATTCGTTCACTGCAATCATAAAGGTAGAAACCGATGTATTGAACGAGAAATTATTCACATCTTCGTCTACTTTTTTGATTGATTGATGAAGAACTTTCATTTCTTCTTTTGTTGGTTCGTCATCAGAAACGAAGAAACTCTCGTTTTCGCCATTATGGTACAATTTCCATAATTTTTTAAGGAATGAAGAAACACCAGAGATACCTTGTGTATTCCATGGTTTAGTTTGTTCTAACGGACCTAAAAACATTTCATACAAACGTAGCGCATCAGCACCATATTCGTCACAAATAGTATCTGGAGAAATTACATTAAACTTAGATTTTGACATTTTTTCAACTTCACGACCTGTGATGTATTTTTCGTCTTCTAAAATAAATTCAGCGTTTGCAAAATCTTCTCGCCACGCTTTGAATTTTTCTGTATCTAATTCATCCCCTCCATCTTTCAACATATTTACGTCAACATGGATTGGAGTGGTTTCGTGTTGATCTTTTAAACCTTTCGAAACAAATGTATTTGTTCCATTGATACGGTAAGCAAAAGCACTCATCCCCAAAATCATTCCTTGGTTGATTAATTTCGCTGCATATTCTTCCGTTGGAGCAAAACCTTTGTCAAATAAGAATTTTTGCCAAAAACGAGAATACAATAAGTGTCCAGTTGCGTGTTCAGAACCTCCCATGTACAGATCTACATTTTGCCAATAATCAACGGCTTGTTTTGATACAAATTCGTTATCATTCTTAGCATCCATGTAACGTAACCAATACCAAGAAGAACCTGCCCAACCAGGCATTGTATTCAATTCGATAGGGAAAATAGTTTCGTTGTTGATTAAACTATTGTCCACTACTTCGTTTGTAGTTGTGTTAAATGCCCATTTTGTTGCACGTCCTAATGGTGGTTCACCTTCTGCAGTTGGCAAATATTCGTCCACTTCTGGTAAAATTATTGGTAAGGCTTCTGTAGGAATCGTGTAAGGCATTCCGTCTTTGAAATAAACAGGAACTGGTTCTCCCCAATAGCGTTGGCGAGAGAAAACAGCTTCACGTAAACGGAAGTTTGTTTTTCCTTTTCCAAATCCTTTTTTTTCTAAGGCTTCAATTGCTTTTTCAACAGCTTGTTGATAACCTAATCCATTTAAGAAATCAGAATCTTGTAATTCGAATCCACCTTTTTCTGTAAAAGCAGCTTCAGAAATATCTTGTCCTTTGAAAATATTAATAATAGGTAAATTGAAATGATTTGCAAAAGAAAAATCTCGTTCGTCACCAGAAGGAACTGCCATTACAGCACCTGTTCCATACGATGCTAATACATAATCACCAATCCATATAGGAACTTGTTTTCCTGTAAATGGATGTATAGCAAAAGCTCCCGTAAATTCACCAGTAATATGTTTAGCATCAGCTAAACGATCACGTTCCGAACGTTTAGACGTATAATCTACATAGGCATCAACTTTTGCTTTGAATTCAGCAGTTGTAATTTGTGAAACCAAAGGATGTTCTGGTGCTAATGTAAGATAAGAAACCCCAAAAACAGTATCAGGACGAGTTGTGAAAACTTCAATTTTATCATCATGACCTTCAATTCCGAAGAAAATCGACGCTCCTTTAGATTTACCAATCCAATTGCGTTGAGAATCTTTGATTGGTTCTGGCCAATCAATTTTATCTAAATCCGTTAATAAACGATCTGCGTAAGCCGTGATACGCATCATCCATTGTGTCATTTTTTTACGCACAACAGGAAATCCACCACGTTCTGATAAACCATTTATTACTTCATCGTTCGCTAAAACAGTTCCTAAATCTGGACACCAGTTTACCTCGGCTTCTGCTAAGAATGTTAAACGATATTTTAATAAAATAGCTTGTTGTTCTTTTTCAGAAAATGCATTCCATTGTTCTGCTGTAAAGCGTTCTGTATCTTCATCACTTACAGCATTCACCGTTGTGTTTCCTTTAGTTTTGAATGTTTTAATTAACGATGAAATGGGTTCTGCTTTATTTGTTGAAAGATCATAATATGAATCAAATAATTGATTGAAAATCCATTGCGTCCATTTATAATATTCAGGTTCTGAAGTTCTAATTTCACGATCCCAATCGTATCCTAAACCAATTTTTTTCATTTGGTTTTCGTATCCTGCAATTACATTTCCTTGTTTATCAACACCACCTTCGATATTCATTTTTGTTGTAACAGCTGGATGTTGACCTGTTTGTATCGCATATTGTTCTGCAGGCAAACCGAAAGAATCGTAACCCATAGGGTGTAAAACGTTGAATCCTTTTAATTTTTTGTATCGGGAATAAATATCAGATGCAATGTATCCAAGTGGATGACCAACGTGTAAGCCAGCACCAGACGGATAAGGAAACATGTCTAATACATAAAATTTAGGTTTTTCTGATTGATTATCAGATTTGAACGTCTTGTCTTCAATCCAAAACTTTTGCCATTTTGGTTCGATTTCATTCGGATTATATTGCATTATTGGAAGTTATATTAAAATTAAATTAGTGCAAATTTACATTTTTTATGTATCTTTTGAGATAGAAAGACGATATTTGTAACTTAATAATCAACACCTAAACCAAACCAATGAAAAAAGAATTGATATTTTACTATATCGGTATACTTGTATTTTTTTCTATTCTAATTTTTTCTATTCGACATATTGTAAATACGACACGTGTTTTTGTGGGCTATGAAGATGGTTTTAATCCAATTCATATTAAATGGAACTTAGATCCAAGAGATTCTACTTTGCGTGTAAAAGATCCTATGTATTTGAGAAACGAATATTATTTGGTTAAAAATCAAGATAAATTGTTCTTATCAAAAGATACAATTTTATATGCCGAAATGTTCGATGATTCGTTGGCAACAAAAGGAAATGTGTTGAATATTCATCCTCCTTATTTTTTATGGAAAGAAGCTAAAAATGATACGCTGAAAGTCTTTAAGAATAATGTCACTTTAAAATTTACGAAGAAAAAAGAAACGTATTAAGCTTTTTGCAAATAGAACGAAAATGTAGATCCTTTTCCTGTTTTACTTGTCACATAAATTTTTTGATGATGGGCTTCTAAGATATGTTTTACAATAGCAAGCCCCAATCCAGATCCTCCATTATTACGGTTTCTAGATTTATCAACACGATAAAAACGCTCAAAAATTCGATCAATGTCTTCTTGCTTTATTCCAACACCTTGATCTTTTATTGAAATTTGAATTTTATCATCATATTCCTCAAAATCAATTGAAACTTCTGTATTTGGATTCGAATAATTAATGGCATTTACAATCAAATTAATCAACACTTGTTGTATTTTCTGAATATCACCTACCACTTTTATCGGCTGATGAATAGGGTAATTAAGCGAAATTTTGATGTTATTTTTTTCTGCTTTAATTTCTAATAAATCAATCACATCTTGTACAAGTGCAGTCAAATTAAACACCGAAAACTCGATGTTGATTCGTCCACGTTCCAATTCAGCAATCATATCTAAATCTTTGACCAAATAAATTAATCGATCAACTGATTTATTGATTCGGTTTAAATATTTATCTCGAATCGATTCGTCCTCAACTCCACCTTCAATCAAGGTTAATAAATATCCCTGAACTGAAAAAAGGGGCGTTTTTAATTCATGCGAAATATTTCCAAGAAAATCTCTTCGGTAATTTTCGCGCTCATTCAACACGTCAATTTCTTTCGATTGATCTTCTGTTATTGTTGAAATTTTCTGAGAAAGTTCTTCAAAATCAACATGATTAGATTGAAATTGAGGAATGTTTTTAGAGATTTCGGTAAAATCTTTTTTGCGTTGATTTTTTAAAGAAAACCAATAAAATATTGATAATCCAATCAACAAAAGCATCATCAAACTGATGAAAAATAATTTTTCTTGGAGAATAAATTGAATATTTCCAAACCATAAAAATGAGAACAAAACAAATCCTAAAGCCAAAAATAATGTACTGATAAAGGCATATAAAAAGATGTTTTGAACTTTGAAAGTTGAAGCCATTACGAGCTTTTAGTCATTTATTTTGTATCCAATTCCTTTGATTGTAGAGAAGCGATCGTTCCCAAATTTTTCGCGTAATTTTCGCATATGCACGTCAATTGTGCGTCCACCAACCACAACTTCGTTCCCCCAAACTTTTTCTAAAATTTCTTCGCGTTTAAAAACACGTTCCGGGTTTGAAGCTAATAAAGCAATCAATTCGAATTCTTTTCGTGGTAATAAAAAATCTACTCCTTGAAAGTTTACTTTGTAGGTTTCGCGATTAATCTCGAAGTTATTTAATTTGATGTATTCATCTTTAGGGGCTTCATTAGGTTGTTTTAGCTTTAATAAAGCGTTTAATTTACTGACTAAAACTTTTGGTTTGATTGGTTTCAGAATGTAGTCATTTGCACCAGCATCATAACCTGCTAATTGAGAAAAATCTTCGGCGCGAGCAGAAAGAAATACAACTAAAGTATCCTTAAAAGAGTCAAGTTTTCTTAATTCGGCACACATTTCCATTCCATCCATTTGTGGCATCATGACATCAAGTAGAATTAAATCTGGACGAAAAATTTTGGCTTGTTTAAGGCCTTCAATTCCATTTTGAGCAGTTTCTACTTCAAATCCTTCTTTTTTTAAGTTGTAACCAATAAATTCTAAGATATCTGGTTCGTCGTCAACTAATAAAATTTTAATGTTCTTCATAATTGTTTGTAATAACTAAATAAAATTAGTCGATGTAAAATTAAGCTTAAATTTTAGGAGAAATCACTTAAAAATATTTCTTAACATTCATTTAAAATTACAATAATTTGATAACAATTACCTAACAAAAGCTTTACAATTTGTAAAAATGTTTTTCATTGAAAACCAACAACTTTGCAATCAACAAACACGAATTATCAATCGCAATGAAACGCAATTTAACTTTACTTTTATTATTAGGGTCAGCCGCATTATTTGCACAGACCAATATTAAATTAGAAGGAACTCTATTTGATCAAAGAACCAATCAACCTCTTTCTGGAAAATCATTTACAGTAGAAGGCTTGGATATTCAAGCTAAAACAGATGAAAACGGTCGTTACGAAATTTCTGTTCCAGATGATACGTATCAATTGGAAATGAAAGTCGATGGTTATCAAACGATCACTCAGAATTTAACAGATTCGAATACATTAAATATGTATTTGCAACCAGAAGATTTCAAAGATGGTAAAATTGATTTATCAACGGCTGTTATTACAGGTGTAAGAAGTAAAGCTGCAGAGGCAAATCTTTTGAACTTGCAAAAAAGATCTGTAAATATAGTAACGAATATTGGTTCTGCGGAGCTAGAGCGAAAAGGAGTAAGTGATGCAGCAACAGCTATGACTAAAATAGCTGGAATTTCTAAGCTTGAAGGTACAAATTCTATTTTTGTAAGAGGATTAGGTGATCGTTATATATCTACAACATTAAATAATTTACCATTACCATCTAACGATCCAGAATATAAAAATATTGATTTAAGTCTTTTTAATACTGACATTATAGAATATATCTCAGTTGATAAAGTTTATTCTCCTAAACTGTTGGGGGATTTTTCTGGGGCAGCTGTAGATATAGTATCAAAGGATTTCCAAGATAAAGGACTATTTCAGATTTCTGTAGGAACTTCTGTTAATACAAATGCTATAGGTGAGAGTAACTTTATGTTACAAGATGGACCAAGTAAGGCAGGTTTTTCTAAAATAAATGTTCCTAATAACCCTTTGAATTCATACCAATTTAAGACGAAGTTAAATCCAACAACGTCGAGTACAATTGCGCCAAATTTTGGATTGAAAGCTGGTAAAACTTTTAGAATTGGAGATGAAGGAAAACTAGGAGTGTTTGCTAGTGCGAGTTTTAATAGTAACTATGATTATCGTGAAGGTATAAATCAAACAGTTAATGCTTTAGGAGGATTAGGAGGAAGATTAAGATCTTTTGTACCTCATCAAAAATATTCTTATGAAACAAATTCTACAGGAATGTTTAATGCGAATTATAAAATAAATAAAAATCATAGTATCAAATATAATTTCTTATTTATTAATTCTTCTGAGCAATCAAGAGATTTATACTATGGTTTTATTCGTGATATTGCTGAGGATGATAATGGATTAATCCAGCGTAATACTTATATACAAAACCAATTAATGGTAAACCAACTTTTGGGAGATCATAAGTTGACAGATAAATTGGATCTGAATTGGGGATTAGCTTTTAATAAAATAGAAAGTGATGTGCCAGATCGTACACAAAACACATTACGACTTAATAAAACGACAAATGAATACCAGCTTGCTCAAAACTCTACAACCGATAATCATCGTTATTTTCATAATTTAATAGAAAAGAGTTATGCTGCAAATGTAGGATTAAGCTATCGTTTGAATAAATCTGCAAATGGATTAGCTAGAGGTTTTGTAAAAGTGGGATATAACGGTCGTTCTGTGAATCGTGATTTTGAAGCAAGACAATTTAATTTCAGATTAAACAACTCACAAGTCGTAGACCCGAATAATTTGGATGCTTTTTTTAATGAAACGAACTATAATAACGGATATTTTAGTACAACGACATATAGCGGTACTTTAGCTCCTCAGGTTTATAATGGAGATCAAACTATACATGCCGGATATGCAAATTTGGAATATAACTTAACAGATAAATTAAGTGCAGTCCTTGGTTTACGTTACGAAAATATATTGCAAGAAATATCGTGGAGAACACAGTTAAGTTCTGACTTAAATTCTAACATGTTAGACGAAAACTACTTCTTACCGAGTCTTATTGTAAAATATGCTATCAACAATAAACAAAACTTACGTTTCGGAGCATCGAAAACCTATACACTTCCTCAATTTAAAGAAAAAGCATTGTTTTTATATGAAGATGTAAATGAAACAAAATATGGAAATCCTTTTCTTTATGCATCAGATAACTATAATGTAGATTTAAAATGGGAGATTTTTCCATCTCATGGAGAATTAATTTCTATTGCAGGTTTCGGAAAATATATTCAGAATCCAATTAATGAGGTTGTCATTGCTTCATCTACAAATGATATTTCTTGGGTTAATGGAGATTATGGTTATGTCGTTGGAGCAGAGTTAGAAATCAGAAAAAATATATTCAATTTTGGACAAGAAGGCAAAAATACATTGTCAGCAGGTTTAAATGCCAGTTACATGAAAACTGACCAAGAAATAGATGCTGAAAAGGTACGAAAAGAAACAAAAGGGATGTATAATTTAAATTTAACTACACCTAAAGCTGCTTTGACAGGAGCATCTGATTTTTTACTTAATGTGGATGTCTCTTATGTAAAATCTTGGAAGAGAGGATCTGAAGTTATGGCTACACTTTCTTATGCTTATTACTCGGATCGAATTTATGCATTGAACAATGAGAATAGAGGAAACTTAATTGATAAAGGGATAGGATCTTTAGACTTTATATTACGAACTAAGTTAAATAAAAACATAGGAATAAACATTGCTGCAAGAAATATTCTTAATCCAGAATTTAAACGTGTACAAGAAAACGCAACAGGTAACGTAACAGCTGTTTCATATAAAAGAGGGGCAAACTTTGGTCTTTCTGTAAATTATAATTTTTAAAACAAAACAAAACAAAAACAAATAACATGAAAAAATCTTTTTTTAAACTTTTAACATTAGCATTATTTGTAGGAACAGTTTCAACAACATTTATATCTTGTTCTAGCGATGATGATTCTTCTACTGAAATAACTGATCCATCTACTTTCGTTGTAGATAGAAATAACTTAAAAGGAGAAATAACAAAAGGAGAGGTCGTATTGGAGTCAGGAACTTACAAATTAACAGGACGTTTAATTGTAAGAGAAGGAGCAATTTTAAGAATCAAACCAGGAGTTGTTATAGAAGCTACAAATCCTAGTTCTGCTACAGCCTACGAAGAAGTAAGATTTATTTCTATTGCTCAAGGAGCAAAAATATTTGTAGAAGGAACAGAAAGCAATCCAGTTATTATGACGGCTACAAACAAAGCTCCTGGTAAATGGGGAGGACTAGTATTAGCTGGTAAAGCTCCTATAAACAAAGGAACAACAGCGACAACAGAAGTAGGTGGGGAATTGGCTTACGGAGGAAGTGATGTCAACGATAATTCTGGATCAATTCAATATTTAAGAATAGAGTATTCTGGTTTTGCTTACAATGCAGATAAAGAGTTTAATGGCTTATCTTTATTTGGAGTTGGAAAAGGAACAGTTATAAAAAATGTACAAGCATACGAAAGTTCAGATGATGGATTTGAGTGGTTTGGCGGAACAGTAGACGCGAGTAATTTAGTTGTTGTTAATACCCATAAAGATGTTGGGGATGACATGTTTGATTGGACTGAAGGATGGAATGGAACGGGACAAAATTGGTATGGTAAAAAGACAAATGCAGGAAATAGAGGTATAGAAGCTGATAACAACTCTAATAATCCATTAGCAACTCCAATCTCTAGTCCTACTATAAAAAATATGACATTAATCGGTGCAGGAAAAGAAGGAGCAGAACCTCAAGGGATAAAGCTACGAGTAGGTTCTCAAGGTACATTTGATAACATAGTTTTAAGTAACTGGAATGTAGGTTTTGATATTCAACAAGATGAGTCAATTGCAGCAATTACTACAGGAAAATTAAAAGCTACTAATGTCAAATTTGATAATGTAACTACAAAATCTGTTGGAAAAAATACTAAGAATGAAACAGTAGATGTTTCTGCTGTTTATACAGAAAGTTCTACCGCTAATGGTGCTGGAAATGGAACAGCTACACCAGATTGGGCAAAAGGCTGGACTTTAGGTTTATAATAATCAATCCATATAATGATAAAACTTTTTATCTAAAAAAGTTCTTCGTGTTTGTAAATCGCTTTTTTGGGTTCTCCAAAGAAGCGATTTTCTATCATTATAAAGATTTTATTTTAACTCATTAAAAATAGTTATTTAGAAAAATTCCACGTAACCTAAACTATTCGTACATTTGCAGAACAATAATAATTGATAACAATGGCATTAACAGAACAACAATTAGATTCGATTGGAGAAAAATTGGTTGAAAAATTCAAAACAGTTTTCGATCCAGAGATTCCCGTTGATATATACGAATTGGGATTGGTTTATGATGCACAGGTGAATGCAGATGGTGAAGTAAAAGTTACCATGACCCTTACATCTCCAAACTGTCCAGTAGCTGAAAGTTTGCCTTTAGAGGTAGAGCAGCGCGTAGAAGAAATAGAATACGTATCAAAATGTTACGTAGAAATTACCTTCGAACCACCTTGGGATAGAGATATGATGAGCGAAGAAGCAAAATTCGAATTAGGAATGTTATAAGTTAACATTCCTAATTTTTTTTGGTCTAAAAATCAATTATCAATTCATTCTGAATATTTTCTGAAAATAAATACTTATCTTAATTCCATTATTATTTTTAAGCACTAAAACTATGGGACCTACATTAGGATTTTTATTATTTGCAGGTATAATTGTACTCTTTTTATTCATTTTTACCGTAAAACAGCAAACTGCAGTTATCATAGAACGATTCGGAAAATTTAACAGTATTCGTAACCCTGGATTACAATTCAAAATTCCAGTTGTTGATAAAATCGCAGGAAAAATGTCACTCAAAATTCAACAATTAGATGTTGTCGTTGAAACAAAAACAAAAGATGATGTATTCGTACGATTAAAAGTTTCGGTTCAATATCAAGTCATCAAAACACAAGTTTATGATGCATTTTACAAATTAGATAATCCATATACGCAAATTACATCTTTCGTATTTGACGTTGTTCGTGCTGAAGTTCCTAAACTTCGTTTGGATGATGTTTTCGAGAAAAAAGATGATATAGCCGTTGCTGTAAAGGGAGAGTTACAAGAAGCGATGAATTCGTATGGTTACGAAATTGTCAAAACTTTGGTAACCGATATCGATCCTGATGAACAAGTAAAACATGCGATGAATCGTATCAATGCTGCCGAACGCGAAAAATTGGCTGCACAATATGAAGGTGATGCTGCTCGTATTTTAATTGTTGAAAAAGCAAGAGCCGAAGCCGAGTCAAAACGCTTACAAGGACAGGGTATAGCCGATCAACGACGCGAAATTGCAAAAGGTTTATTAGAATCTGTTGATGTATTAAATGGGGCAGGAATTACGTCTCAAGAAGCTTCTGCATTAATTGTAGTTACACAACATTATGATACCTTGCAAGCAATTGGAGAAAAATCTGGAAGCAAGTTAGTGTTATTACCTAATTCGCCAACAGCAGCATCGGAAATGTTGAATACAATGGTGACTTCTTTTACAGCGGCACATCAGTTAAATGAACATCAAATCATAAAAGACGAGCCATCAACTCACCGAAAAAATAAACCGAATCAAGACGATTCGTTTACTTTACCAGAGCAAGCATAAAATTATTATCAACCAAAAACCACTTCATAAAAAGAAGTGGTTTTTCTATTGAATCAAAAATCATCATCACAACATCTTTATTTATTTTCTAATTTGTCCGTATCTTTGCGCAAACACAACAAAACAATGCAAATTTTAGACGGTATTAAACTGGCAAAAGAGATCAAACAAGAGATCAAGGAGCTGGTACAGAATTACAAGGACCAAGGAGTTCGTGTACCACATTTGGGGGCAATTTTAGTAGGAAGTAATGGCGCTTCGCAAACGTATGTTGACAATAAAATAAAGGATTGTCATTTCGTAGGTTTCGAATCGTCTGAATTACGTTTGCCAGATACAATTTCACAAGAAGATTTAATTACAGAGATTGAAAAATGGAACAATGATGATACATTGGACGGATTTATCGTTCAATTACCATTGCCAAAACATATCGATCAAGAAGCAGTAATTAATGCGATTGATCCAAAGAAAGATGTAGATGGATTTCATCCAATGAATTTCGGAAAAATGGCATTAGAAATGGAAACATTTTTACCAGCAACTCCTTATGGAATTATGGAAATGTTAGAGCGTTATAACATTGATACAACAGGTAAACACACTGTTGTAATCGGACGTTCTCGCATCGTTGGTCGCCCAATGAGTATTTTGATGAGTAAAAATGGGAACCCTGGAAACAGTACGGTAACCTTAACTCACTCCAAAACTCAAAATTTAGAACAATTTACAAAAGAAGCTGATATTGTGATCACTGCTTTGGGTGTTCCTGGTTTCTTAAAAGCCGATATGGTAAAAGAGGGAGCAGTCATCGTTGACGTTGGAATTACACGTGTTGACGACGAAACTAATCCTCGAGGATTTAGATTGGCTGGTGATGTAGATTTTGATAATGTAAAAGAAAAAGCATCGTGGATTACACCTGTTCCTGGTGGAGTAGGGCCAATGACACGTGCAATGTTATTAAAAAACACATTGTTGGCTTACAACAACAAAAAATAAAATTATGATACATATTGCATCAACAACTGCAGAAGAACAACTATTGATAGAAGAAGGTAAATTATTGCCTGTTATGGAGCATTTCTACACAATTCAAGGGGAAGGAATGTATACTGGAGTGGCATCCTATTTTATTCGATTAGGAGGTTGTGATGTAGGTTGTCATTGGTGCGATGTTAAAGATAGTTGGGATGCTGAAAAGCATCCCTTAACTAATGTTGATGAATTGGTAGACTTGGCAACTTCACAAGCCAAAACTATCATCATTACAGGAGGAGAACCTTTGATGTGGGATTTGACTTATTTGACAAAAAAACTACATGAAAAAGGTGCCCGTATTCATATCGAAACTTCGGGTGCTTATCCGTTAAGTGGAGAAATTGATTGGGTTTGTCTTTCTCCCAAAAAATTAATGCTGCCATTGGATGAGGTTTGCGAAGCTGCAAATGAATTAAAATGTATTGTTTTTAATAATCATGATTTTAAGTTTGCGGAAGAACAAGCAGCACGAGTTGGAAAGGATTGTACACTCTTTTTACAAACCGAATGGAGCAAACGCGACAAAAACCTTCCTTTAATTATTGATTATGTAAAAGAGAATCCAAAATGGAGATATTCTTTACAGACACACAAGTATTTAGATATTCCTTAACAAGTTTCTGCTTTAAATCAGATTATTTATTAATCAATAAACTTTTTTAAGTAACTGAATTTCACTATTTTTATATCAAACAAAAATATTGAATCATGAAAAAAATAGTTTTAATGAGTTTCGCAGCAGTCTTTATGATGAGCTGCGGTGGTTCTAAAAATGAAGAATCTGCTCAACCAGAAATAGACTACAGCACTGCTCCGCAAGAGGATTCAGAAACTACAGTAGCTTCAACACCAGCAACAAATAATCATATTGTTTTAAAGGCGAGTGATGACATGCGTTTTGATAAAACAGAGTTTACAGTAAAGGCAGGAGAAGAGGTTACGTTAATTTTGATGAATACAGGTGAAATGTCTAAAGAAGCGATGGGACATAATTTTATTTTATTAAAACCAGGTTCTGATGCTTCTGCATTTGCAAATAAAGCAGCTTCTGCCAAAGCGACAGATTATATTCCAACTGATTTACAATCAGAAATCATTGCACACACAAAATTATTAGGAGGCAGAGAAAATGATCAAATCAAATTTACGGTAGACGAAGGCACGTATGATTTCTTATGTTCTTTCCCTGGACACTTTGCTACAATGAACGGAAAAATTAAAGCCGTTAAATAATAATTGATTATGTCAAATTTACTTTTGGCACAAATATTGAAATAAGCATGGGTGTATAAGATTTAGTAGAGTAAATTTTGTCCTCATGTGTTAATTTTAAGCCTGTTTTTCAACAGGCTTTTTTTATTTAAAATGGCTGAATTTATTTTCTCCAGAATTTGTATGTATTTATCAAACCGTTTGTAGAAGCATCATGTGAAGTTATTTGCTCATCATTTTCTAACTCTGGTAAAATAACATTTGCCAATTGTTTTCCTAATTCAACTCCCCATTGATCGAAAGAGAAAATATTCCAAATTACACCTTGAACAAAAATTTTGTGTTCGTACATCGCAATTAAATTTCCTAAAACTTTTGGTGTTAAAACTTCGTATAAAATAGAATTTGTTGGACGATTTCCTTCAAATATTTTAAATGCTTTTAAGAAATCAATTTCTTCTTTCGATTTACCCGCTTTTTCTAATTCAGCAACAACCGTTTCTTCATCTTTTCCAAAAGCTAAAGCTTCTGTTTGTGCAAAAAAGTTTGATAATAATTTTGCATGATGATCCCCTAAATTATTCAAGGAATTAGCTCCTGCAATAAAATCTGCTGGAATTAATTTTGTTCCTTGATGAATTAGTTGATAAAAAGCATGTTGACCATTTGTTCCTGGTTCACCCCAAATAATAGGTCCTGTTTCGTAATCCACTTTCTTCCCATCTCGACCAACATATTTCCCATTCGATTCCATATCTCCTTGTTGAAAATAAGCTGCGAAACGTGATAAATATTGCTCGTAGGGCAACAAAGCAACAGAATTAGCTCCAAAGAAATTGTTGTACCAAATTCCCAAAAGCGCTAAAACAACGGGAATATTTTGATCTAAAGTTTCTGTTTTGAAATGGATATCCATTTCATGTGCACCCTCTAATAATTCTTCGAAATTATCAAAACCTACTGCCAAAGCAATACTCAAACCAATTGCACTCCACAACGAATAACGACCACCAACCCAGTCCCAAAATTGGAACATATTTGCCGTATCAATTCCGAAATTTGCAACTCCTTCTGCATTTGTTGATAACGCGACAAAATGTTTCGCAACATCAGCTTCTTGCGCTTCCGAATTCAAAAACCATTCTTTCGCCGAAAAAGCATTTGTCATAGTTTCTTGTGTCGTAAATGTTTTTGAAGCAACAATAAACAAAGTCGTTTCTGGATTAATCGTTTTAAACGTTTCAGCCAAATGTGTTCCATCAATATTCGAAACAAAATGAATATTTAAACGAGTTTTATAATGTTTCAACGCTTCTGTAACCATCACTGGCCCAAGGTCAGAACCTCCAATTCCAATGTTGACAACATCCGTAATTTCTTTTCCAGAAAAACCTTTCCATTCACCAGAAATCACTTTTTCAGAAAAAGATTTCATTTGTTCTAACACCTCATTAATTTGAGGCATCACATCTTTTCCTTCAACTAAAACCTCTTCATTAGAGCGATTACGTAAAGCCGTATGCAAAACTGCACGCTTCTCTGTCACGTTGATTACATCTCCATCAAACATTTGTTGAATTGCCTGATCAACATTCATTTCTTTTGCTAAATCAACCAAAAGCTGAATTGTTTCTGCATTGATTCTATTTTTCGAATAATCCACTAATAATGATGGATATTGAATAGAAAATTCTTCGAAACGATTTGCATTTTGAGCAAATAATTCTTTGATTGACGTATGTTGAATCGTTTGAAAATGTTTTTCTAACGCATTCCAAGCATTCGTAGTTGTTGGATTGATTGTATTTAAAGCCATAATATTTTTAGTATTCTTTCCTTAACAAATTTAATCATTTCAAATTGGTTGCAAAATGAAGTTTTGGATGATATCGTTTTAGCAATTTTATTTAAGACTTTTTTCAACAAAACGAGGAAAATGATTTATTTTTCAATCAACTAATTTTCTCCATATCTTTACCCAACTAAACCAACTCAATGAAATACATTACAGGTTTTTTTGTTCTTATTTGGCGCATTTGGATGATTTTGTTAGCCACAGTTTATATTTTAACAATAGGGGTATTTATCGTTTTACCATTAGCAAGTTTTGACAGAACCTTTCCTTATATTTATCCACTGATTAGGTATTGGGGGAAATTTGTTTTGTATGGAACAGGATTTAGAATCGATTATAAAAAACATGTTCCACTTGATCCGGACGAAAATTATATTTTTATAGCTAATCATACTTCGGTAATGGATATTATGCTGATGTTAACCATACTAAAACATCATCCAATCGTATTTGTTGGTAAGGCAGAATTACTTAAAATCCCTATCTTTGGGCGAATATTCGAACGAATTTGTATTCCAGTTAATCGAAAAAGTGTGCGAAGTAAAGCAAACGTTTATCCGGAAGCAAAAAAGAAATTAGATAAAAATTTGAGTATTTTTATTTTCCCAGAAGGAGGAGTAACAAACGATAAGGAATTTAAGATTTATTTGGATCCTTTCAAAGATGGTGCATTTAATATTGCCATTGAAACTAAAACTCCTTTGGCTGTTTTTTCTATACATGGATTGAATAAGATGTTTCCATTCAATTGGTTTAGAGGCTATCCAGGAAAAATAAAAGTTCGATTATTGGCTACTTTCGATACCGAAAATTTAGACGTTAAAAATGACAAAGCAGCTTTAAAAGCAGCGGCTTTCAACACAATATTAAAAGATTTAGAAGAATGCAAAAATTAGTTTATATCGCACTTGGTACAACCTTAATTGCGACAGCTTGTAGCAAACAAATTACATCAACAAAAGGTATTGAAGCTAAAGACAATCAGACTTTTGCAGATTTAGATCAAGCGCGAATTAAACATTTGAGTTTAGATATCGAAACTGATTTTAATACCCATCAAATAAAAGGTTCGGCTGCATATACGTTTGTAAATAATAAAGCTAAACAATTGATTTTGGATACTGAAAAGTTGACAATTGATTCTGTTTTATTAGCAAATGGACAAAAAACAACGTATAAATTAGGCGAAAAAGATTCGATCAAAGGTCAAGCATTACTTATTGATGTCACACCAAATGATACGATTGTACAAGTTTTCTATAAAACATCACCTGATGCAAATGCATTACAATGGTTAAGTCCGCAACAAACACACGATAAAAAACATCCTTTTTTATTGTCGCAAGGTCAAGCCATTTTAACACGTTCTTGGATTCCTATTCAAGATACGCCAAGTGTTCGTCTTACGTATGATGCAAAAGTAAAAACGCCAAAAGATTTGTTGCCTTTAATGAGTGCAATTAATCCAAAAGAAAAAAATGCGGAAGGAGTTTATACCTTCAAAATGCCACAAGCAATTGCACCTTATTTGATTGCTTTAGCTGTTGGAGATGTGCAATATCAACCAATTGATAACAGAACAGGTGTTTATGCAGAACCAGGATTATTGAAAGCTGCTGCTTGGGAATTTGCTGAAATGGGAAATATGGTTACGGCTGCCGAAAAATTGTACGGAAAATATCCGTGGGAACAGTTTGACGTATTGGTTTTACCACCATCGTTTCCTTTTGGAGGAATGGAAAATCCACGTTTAACGTTTGCAACGCCAACTGCAATTGTAGGAGATCGCTCGATGACGAATTTAATTGCACACGAATTGGCACATTCTTGGTCAGGAAATTTGGTAACAAATTCTACTTGGGATGATTTCTGGGTAAATGAAGGATTTACTGTTTATTTTGAACGTCGAATTATGGAAGAATTAGAAGGAAAGGATTACGCAGATATGATTTCGGTAATCGGGTTTCAAGATTTAGAAACTTCCATGAAAAATATCCCAGAAAAATATACTTCTTTAAAAGTGAACATGACGGGAGCAAACCCTGATGATGCTTTTTCTGATGTTCCGTACGATAAAGGTTATTTGTTCTTAAAAATGTTAGAAGATAAATATGGACGCGAAAAATTTGATCAATTCTTGAATCAATATTTTTCTTCGCATGCTTTCCAAACCATGACAACAGAAAAATTTGTCGATTATTTGAAAGCTAATTTAACAAATGGCGAAGATTCTTTTGTTCAAGAATGGATTTACAATACAGGTTGGCCGAAAGATTTGAAAAAACCAACTTCAAAACTATTTGATTTAGCTGAAGCACAATTACAACAAGATATCACTAACGGAAGAAATAAAGTAGCACCTAAAAAAGTTGAGATTTCTACAAAATCAACAAACGAATGGGTACATTTTATTCGTCAAATCGATACAGCTAAAAACACAAAAGAAGATTTAGCTTATTTGGATGAGATATATAATTTTACAGCTTCTAAAAATCCTGAAATTCAAACCGCTTGGTATGAAAAAGCATTTTTGTTGCATTACGATAAAGTGAATGCCAATGCGAAAGATTTCTTGGTAAATGTCGGAAGACGTAAATTCTTAGAACCTTTGTATTTAGCTCTTAAAGAATCTAATCAAACAGATTTTGCGAAAAATATTTACAAAGATGCACGTCCTAATTACCATTTCGTTGCGCGTCAAACGATTGATACAATGTTAAACTACAAACCATAAACTATGGCAATTGTAGCGTATACAGATGGTTCTTCGTTGGGAAATCCAGGCCCAGGAGGATTTGGTTGTATTTTATTAGAAACTGAGAAAAAAATTAAAAAAGAAATTTCTCAAGGTTTTCGATTAACGACAAATAATCGAATGGAATTATTAGCTGTGATTACCGCTTTAGAAACGTTAAAATTTACCAATACGGAGATTACGATTATAACCGATTCTAAATATGTCGTTGATGCAGTAGAAAAACGTTGGGTTTTTGGTTGGGTACAAAAGAATTTTAAAGGAAAAAAGAATTCAGATTTGTGGCGACGTTTTTTGGATGTGTACAAAATTCATCGTGTCAAATTTCAATGGATAAAAGGTCATGCTGGACATCATTGGAACGAGGAAGCAGATAAATTGGCTGTTGCTGCGGCAAATGATTCAGCCAATTTTAAGGTAGATTCTTTCTTTGAAATTCATCAAAACGAAGAATAATTTTCTACTTTTGTAAGACAGAGAGAAAGATGAAAATGAAGATGTTGTGGAGATTTTTTCTGCTACTTTTAATAACAGTTTATAGTTGTTCACCTCAAAAAGAAAATGGTGAAATGATCCACTTTAGTGGACGAATTGCCAATGCACAAACGGATAGTATTTACCTCTTATTGAATAATCGCGAAAAAGCATTTGCATTAGATTATGATGGAAATTTTTCGGATACACTTCAATTGGTAGATGAAGGCTATAAAACACTTTCAATTGATCGAGAAGAGTTTACAATTTACTTAGTTCCGGGAGATAGTCTGATTTTAGATGCAGATTTGAATCAAATTGAGAATCACTTTAAATTCTCAGGAAAAGGAAAAAATCGAAACAATTATTTAATTGAAAAAAGTTTTAAAACGGATAAGTTTTTGACTGATAATATAGAATTGTTTCAATTAACCCCTCCATATTTTAAAAATCAAATCAAAAATTTTCATCAAAAAGTGTTTGAAGATTTAGAAAAATTGAAGGTGAACTCGTCATTTATTAGAACTGAGAAAACAAATCTGAATTACGATTTTATCAATTTATTGTATATGTACAAGGATTCTTATACGTACTACAATCCAGCATCGGAGCAATTACCCGTTAATTTTTTGTCCGAATTAGAGAAGATTGATTTGGATAATGACGAAGATTATAAAACTTATCAGAGTTATCGCAACATTGTTTTGACGAGTTTACAAGAAAAATTGTATCAAGGATTTTCTGCAGATAGTTTGTTAGAAAACATAAAAAGTCCATCCATCAAAAAAGGATTCATTAATTCATTAATCTACGAACTTGACCCAAATGATCCGAATAGCGAAGCAATTTATCAGGCAATAAAAAAACATTGTAACTATCAACCTTGGTTAGATGAAGCTTCAAAACGTATGAAAAAAATTAGTTAAAACGTTTTAATAATTGTTTTCAAAAAAAAAATAAACGTATTTTATTGTTTTGATATATAGTGTTTTACAATTGAATTACGTTTTCCCTCATTTTATAAAGCAACCTTTTCTACATATTTTATATAACAAATCTAACAAATAATGTCAAAGCCTAAGAGGATTCATAAGACTTACAAAAAGTCTGTATTTAGCAAAATGAAAATAAAACCTATTAATTTATTGCTTTTTATAGCAATTGTATGTTTTATTATTGTTTTAGTTTTTTTTAAATAGTTGAAACTTTTTAAAACTCTCTACTTTCTTAACCTATCAATTATTTCTTAACTTCGTCTGAAATACGCCTAAAAATGACAAAAGCTGAAGCAAGAAAATACTATCGATCGTTGAGAAAATCTTTCTCAAAAGAAGAAGTAAATAAGTTGAGCGAACAAATTTTTGAGTATATCAAAACCTTCGATTTTTCTGGATCTAAGTCGTTTCATCTTTTTTTACCCATCGAAAAAAACAACGAAATCAATACTTATCCAATTATTGATTGGTTATTTCAGCAGGATAAAGATGTAATTTTACCTTTGGTTGTTGGTGATGATATGTTGAATTGTAAGGTTGAAAAAGATGTTGAAACTAAATTAAACTCACTTCAAATTCCAGAACCAGTTCAATATACAGAAGTCGATGCTTTTACGATTGATGTCGTTTTTATTCCAATGTTTGTTGCAGATAAAAATGGGAATCGAGTTGGATATGGAGGAGGATATTACGATAAGTTCTTAGCAAGATGTAGACCTGATTCCAAAAAAATAGGTCTAACTTATTTTAGACCTATTGAAATTATTGAAGACGCTTATTCTGGCGATTTTCCACTTGATTTTTGTATTACTCCCGAAGGAATTGAATCTTTCTGAATCGAGTCTTTTTTATCATTTAAAGTTCTAAAATAGAATTTAAATTCTCGTTTAAATTGGATAGGCTTCTGTTTTATCACAAAAATTCCTGTACGATTATTGGTTTCGATTAATTTTTTGTTCGAGTTAAAATAATTCACTGAATAAGCAATTCTTTTCACAGAATCTGGCGTAACAGAGTCTTGAGGTAGAATTGCAAACTTAGAAACAGAAGTTATCGTTACTTTTTTATCGGCTAAATCTCTTAGTAATGCATAAATTTCTGTTGTATCTTTTTGCGGGAAATAAGACAATAATTGATCTCTTAACAAACTGTCAACAACGGTGTCGCTTGTATTAGAAGCCAGTGCCGAAAGTTCGTAAAACTCACGTAATTTCTGTTTTGCAATAAAATTTACAGCTTCAACAGAATCCATTTTACTGCTCACAGTAGAAGCTTCGTTTTTGTAACCTTTTATCGCTTCTGGGTTGTAATCACCTTTATATTTATCGTCTTTACACGAAAATATAATCCAAACACTCATTAGCAAAATAATGCTAAAATGAACTACTTTACTTATCGTTCTCATCTTGCTGGATTTTAAATTTTAATTTAACAATTTTACCTTTTTTACTTTCTGATTCGATTAAAGAAAAGTTCTTTAACGAAGTCGTAGGCATTGTAACCAAATTGATATACTGTTGTTTCGAAAGAATTTCTACACCGAAAAAATCATTATCATATACTTGATAAATCAACGCATTATCAGAAATCATCTGGTTTAATTTAGAAATTCGCTGTTTTAAATCTTTTGCTGAATTCGAATAATAATACAGCATAATTTTATAATCATCAGGTTCTAATAATAACTTTTCGGGTTGATTATATTGATGTAAATTAACCTTAAACGTATCTTGTTTATAATAAGGTGAAGTCACAAACATTTTGATCGTATCTTTTTGAGATTCGAATTTAATACAACCTGTTTTTGTTGATAGATACAAGGGCGTAAATCCTTCTCTTATAATTGTCACTTCGACAGAGTTATTGATGGTTGTTTGCCTATCCGAATCAACAAAACAAAATTCATATTCGCGTTGTCCAAAAAATGAATAATAAACAGCCACACCAATACCACATAACAAAAGAATTACAGAAGCTATAATTGAAATCAGTTTTAGTTTTGGTTTCTTCTCAATAGCTTGTATTGGACTTAATTCTTTTTCAGCTTGTTGTTTAACTTGTTGTTGTGTATCTTTTTCTACTTCGTCCGAAGGAATATTTTCTTGGGATAAATTTTCGATTTCTTCTGTATCAATCAGTATTTCCTCTGTTTTATGAGTTCCAAAATGTTCGTTCTTTTGAATTTGAACAAAATGCGCCCAATTCTTGAATCCACAATATTGCGCCAAAAGATTGAGCATATCAATACGTGGAAGCTTCTTGAAATCTGACTTAAAATAAGTATAAAACCACTTTTCACTTACAGTTGATCGGGTTTTATTGAATAAGTCATCTTGGAAAGTCGTAATTTCTTGACCTTTCCAATCAGAGATATTTTCGGATTGAGCAGAATTATCTTCTAAAAATCGAGTTGCAATCGTTTTTTTTAGAATTTCGAAAATTTCTATATCTGTAAATTTGCTCAAAAATTAAAATTTAAAAGATTGGTTTTTAGTAACTTGTAAAATAAAATATATTTTACAAATCTTGTTTTAATACAAGTACAAATAAAATAATTTTTTTGATATGATTCGTCGAATTTCTTTATTAATGACTTGTTAAATGATTTTTTCTATTGTAAAACATTTGTTGAATTTTTATTTGATCGATTACAATTGTCTTACAAGCATCTTGCATGAAAAAAACGTTGATTTGAGATTAACTTTGGTTCAACAAAATGATACAACATATCATTTCAATCTAAAATCAATTAAAACATTTAAAAAATTAAAGTTATGAAAAAATTAGCATTAAACGTAATTGTATTAGGAGTATTCGGGACTGCGGTGGGTTTATCTTCTTGTCATTTGTTTGGATCGAAAGAAATAAAAACAGAAACTGATGTGAAAAATGATACCATTACAACATTAGAAGATTCAATTAAAGTTGATACAATTGGAAAAGATTCAGTTGTGATTAATGATTCTATAAAAGTTGAAACAACTACAACTACAACAACTGAGAAAAAATAATTTGCAGAATAAATTAAATAAAAATCAAATGAAAAAATTAGCGTTATTTGCGTTTGCAGCATTCACTTTTACTGCAATTTCTTGTAAAAAAGAAGCTTCTCAGCCAGAAGTTACTACACCAGAAAATGTAGATTCATCAATAATCGAAGTACCGTCTGCCGATTCTGTAGAAGGAGTTACTGTAGATTCTTCAAAAACTGTGAATAAAACAGAAGTTTCTAAAGATTCTGTCTTGAAGTGAAACTCGTAGACTTAATATAAAAAAATCCGCTACATTGAGCGGATTTTTTTTATAACGTTAGATTCTAAGATTCTTTTAATGATTTAATGTCAATCACAAAGCGATATTTGACATCAGACTTCATCATACGTTCGTAAGCGGTATTAATATTTTGAATATCGATCATTTCTACATCCGAAACAATGTTATGTTCACCGCAAAAATCTAACATTTCTTGTGTTTCTTTGATTCCGCCAATTAATGAACCCGTTAAATTACGACGTTTCATAATTAATAATCCACCATGAACTGCATCCAAAGGTTCTATCGCACCTACCATACACATTGTTTTGTCAAGCTTAAGTAAAGCTAAATATGGATTGACATCATGTTTCACCGGTATTGTATTCAATAAGAAATCAAAGGTATTTCGTTGTGCTTTCATTTGGTCAGCATCTTTTGAAATAAGAACTTCATCTGCGCCTAATTTTTTTGCATCTTCCCCTTTTGATTCAGAAGTGGTAATCATCACTACATGAGCACCCATTGCTTTAGCAAATTTAACCCCCATGTGACCTAAACCTCCAAGTCCAACTACACCAACTTTATCGCCAGCTTTTACATTCCAATGACGCAAAGGCGACCAAGTTGTAATACCAGCACACAATAAGGGTGCAGCAGCTTTTACATCAATATTTTCTGGGATATGAAGAACAAAGTTTTCTTCTACCACAATGTTTTCTGAATAACCTCCGTAGGTAATTCCACCATGTTTAGAATTTTTAGAATTGTACGTACCTGTTGATCCATTTTCACAATATTGTTCTAAACCTTCGTCACAAGGATGACAATGTTGACAAGATTCAACCATACAACCAACTCCAACTAAATCTCCAACTTTGAATTTGGTTACTTCAGAACCGATTTCTTTGACACGACCAATAATTTCGTGACCAGGAACAACGGGATAATTTGGTTTTCCCCAATCCCCTTTTACTGTATGAATATCGCTGTGACAAACACCACAATAATCAATATCTATAAAAACATCTTTTGGAGATAATGTGCGACGTTCTATTGTGTGTGGTCCTAATGCATCTGTTTCGTTAAATGCTGCGTATGCTTTTGTGTTCATTTTGTACTTATTAAAGGTTATTTAATATTTCTCTTTGTTTATCTATAGAATAATGTGATTTACAATCTAAATTAAGCATTGAATTATTATATCGAGTTGAATAATTACTCAAATCAGAACAATTCGATAGTATTTCAAATTCTTTATTTTTAGTATTGAATATAATTCCTTTATAATCGTTAGGATTAAGAGTGATAATTCCTTCCTTTACAAGATTTATATAATTTTCGGAATATTCTTCTTTAGAATCAGTTGTATTAATCATGGTCGAAGCAATTGCTCCTGCCATTCCAAACATCATTAAATAACCATTATTCTGTTGAGATCTTGGTAATTCCATATATAAATGATGATCTGAACCTGCTTTTACTCTTAATAAGCAAAATTAGGAATTTCTTTTGCCAACAAAATCTTTTTCTCCTTAGCTATCTTTTTAATTTCTTTTACGTTAAAATAAATATCCCCATTTTTAACAATTGCGAAATAATCTCGTTGTTGATATTCAGGAAATTTCCCGTTTTTATCATAAAAGTTTACTAAATCTGCTGACTGTTCAAACAAATCAGCATAAAGATTTGGTTTCATCTCAAATAATCTATCTTCTGTCTTTTTCGAAATAAAATCATCCTTTGTTAAATATAAACCATCGGGATAAGAGAATTCTTTTTGGTTAAAAACGCCTTTAATTTGCGGAATATTCTTTGAGTAATCTTCATTATCAAAGATTAATTTAAAATCTTTTAGTCGAACAATTGCGAACGTATTTTTAGATAAATCTGTTTTAAATTGAATTCCTTTTCCATCATTAATATAGCTTACGTCCCTAATCTCAAAAGTATTATTCGTTTGATTTGAAATTATTTTCGCTTTAGAAATATATTGTCCAAAAGAAAAGGTTGAACATAAGATAAGTAGAGTAAATAATTTTTTCATTCGATTATATTTTGGATAAAATTAAAAAATCCACCTGAATAATCAGATGGATTTTTGAGTTATTAAATTGATTTTATTACTTCAATTTTTTGATTCCCATGTTCCACAATGTGAATGCATATTTATCAGCTGTTTCGTTAATTACAACTTCTGTCGAACGACCTGCTCCGTGACCAGCTTTAGTTTCGATTCTGATTAATACAGGATTATCACAAGCTTGTTTCTTTTGTAATTCTGCTGCAAATTTATATGAATGCGCAGGAACTACACGGTCATCGTGATCTCCAGTCGTAACCAAAGTTGCGGGATAACATGTTCCTTCTTTAACATTGTGAACAGGTGAATATGCTTTCAGATAATCAAACATCTCTTTGCTATCATCAGCAGTTCCGTAATCATATCCCCAACCTGCTCCAGCAGTAAATGTGTGGTAACGCAACATATCTAAAACTCCAACAGCAGGCAAAGCAACTTTAGCAATTTTAGGATTTATGGTTTCTGTAGCTCCAACCAATAAACCTCCGTTAGATCCCCCTGATAATGCAGTGTAATCTGGCGACGTATAATTGTTTGTTTGTAAATATTCGGCAGCAGCGATAAAATCGTTAAAAACATTCAATTTATTGAACTGACGTCCACCATCGTGCCATTTTTTACCATATTCTCCACCTCCGCGTAAATTTGGAACAGCATAAATACCGCCATTTTCAATCCAAGCAGCAGTTGCAGGACTAAAACCAGGTGTTAAACTAATATTGAAGCCACCATATCCATAAACGATTGTTGGGTTTTTACCATTTTTCTTTAATCCTTTCTTGTATGTAATAATCATCGGAACTTTTGTGCCATCTTTTGACGCATAGAATACTTGTTCCGAAATATAATCATCCGAATTAAATTTTACATTTGGTTTGATGTAAACATCAGAAGAACCTGTTTCTACATTAAATTTATAACTTGTTGATGGTGTGATATAATTTGAGAAACCGAAATAAATTTCTTTCTCTGATTTTTTTCCTCCAAATCCTGATGCAGTACCAACTCCAGGTAATGTAATTTGACGAACTTTGGTTCCATCATATTTATATTGTTCAACAACAGAAATAGCATCTTTTAAGTATTTCGCAAATAAATACCCTCCTCCTGTAGAAACGGATAATACATTTTCTGTTTCAGGAATAACCGTTTGCCAAGCAGGCTCACTCAAATCTGAGATTGTAGCTTTTACAACCTTGTTGTTAGGTGCTTTATTATTTGTAAATAAATAGAACGTTTCTCCATCATTGTCGATTACAGAAGTATTTGTCTCAAAATTATTTACAATGTTTACAATTGGAGAATTGGTTGTTGATAAATCTTGATAGTACAACTCATTTCCTGTTGTCGAGTTTGCAGCTGTAATGATTAAGTAGCGTTCATCATCAGTCAAATAAGCACCAACGTAACGACGAGGCATTTCTGCTCCTCCAAAAATTAATTGATCTTTTTTCTGAGCTGTTCCTAATTTGTGGTAATATAATTTATGCTGATCTGTTTTTTCTGATAATTCAGATCCTTTTGGTTTATCATAAGAAGAATAATAGAAACCTTCGTTTCCTTTCCAAGCTGTACCAGAGAATTTAACATCAATCAAAGTTTCTCCAACTTGTGTTTTATCTTTCGCATTTAAAACAATCACTTTTCTCCAATCCGATCCACCTTCTGAAATAGAATAGGCAACTAAGCTTCCGTCTTTCGAAAAACTTACATCTGCTAAAGAAACAGAACCATCTTTTGAGAATTTATTTGGATCTAAGAAAACTTCTTCTGCTCCATTTTCTCCTAATTTACGGTACAAAACAGAATGCTGTTGCAAACCATCATTTTTATAATAGTAGGTATAATCACCTTCTTTGAAAGGCGTAGATATTTTTTCGTAATTCCAGATATCTGTCAACGATTTTTTCAATTGCGTGCGTAACGGAATCTCATTCAAATAAGCATAAGTCGCTTTATTTTGTTCAATCACCCATTTTTTTGTGTCATCAGACAAATCATCTTCTAACCAACGATATGGATCTTGTACTTCTTCTCCAAAATACGTGTCAACATGATTAATTTTTTTCGTGTCTGGGTATTTTTTTTTGTAACTCTGTGCATTCACTCCTACCATAAGGGCAACATTAAATAAAATAAAAGCAGTTTTTTTCATTTCTCTATATAATAGCTGTTTTGGTAAAGATAATAAAACCAAAAAGATAAATTGGTATTGAAAAAAATGATTTAAATTTGTGCAAAATCCTCACCTATTTTTAAATGGATACTTAACTTTTCGCGGCAACTTTACGTTAAATTCATTTTGATTTAATTTTTTATCAATTATTTTTCATTCATAAAACCTAAAAAATGACTTTAGAAAAGTCTTTAACAGCTAAAATTAGGTCCGTTTTCTTGTTGATTAAGCAATCTTTTTCAAGCGAAAATTTAGATTTAACTGCAATTCCAATTCGTAGATCTGTATTCTTATTGGCTATTCCGATGATGTTCGAAATGGTGATGGAATCTGTTTTTGCCTTGGTTGATTTATATTTTGTAGGTCATTTAAAAGAAAGCGCTTTTGCGATACAAACAGTAGGACTAACCGAATCATTATTAACAATAGTTTATTCGATTTCGATTGGAATAAGCATGGCTGCAACCGCTATTATTGCACGGAGAATTGGCGAGAAAAATCCTATAAAAGCATCTGAAAGTGCTTCGCAAGCAATTTTATTATCCATATTGATTACCATTTTATTAAGTGTTTTCGGATTTATTTATTCTAAAGATTTATTGATTTGGATGGGCTCTTCTGAAGAAGCAGCCGAATATGGTAAAAACTTTACCAAGATTATGATGGTGAGTTGTTTAAGTATTGTCCTTCTATTCTTAATAAATGGAATTTTTCGTGGTGCAGGAAATGCCGCAATTGCCATGAAAAGTTTATGGTTAGCAAACGGGATCAATATTATTTTGTGTCCAATTCTTGTTCGTGGTTGGTTCTTTTTTCCAGAAATGGGATTAGAAGGAGCAGCATTATCAACAGCAATCGGTAGAAGTTGTGGGGTTGTCTATCAGCTGTATTATTTAAAGAAAAAAGACTCATTAATTCAAATCAAATGGTCTTATTTTGTGCCAAAATCTAATTTAATTCTCAATATTTTACGAATTGCTATTCCTGCAATTGTTCAATATGTTATAGCAAGTTGTAGTTGGATAATTTTAGCACGGATTGTTGCACAAACAGGAGGAGAAATAGCTTCGTCAGGTTATCAAACTGCATTGCGATTAATGATGTTTTTTATGTTGCCTGCTTGGGGATTAAGTAATGCAGCAGCAACGTTGGTAGGACAAAATTTAGGAAATAGAGATCCCGAAAAAGCAGAAAAATCGGTTTTAATGACCATGAAATTTAATATTATTTATATGCTAATAATAAGCATAGTTTTTTATGGTTTGAGCAATTATTTAGTTTCAATATTTACAACAGAAGAGTCTATTAAACTTGTTGCAAAGGAAGGAATGTATATTTTGGCAAGTGGTTTTCTTTTGTATGGAATTGGAATGGTGATGATGAATGCGTTTAACGGTGCTGGTGATACGATGACGCCAACCATTATTAATTTTGTTGGATTTTGGTTGTTTCAAATTCCATTAGCGTATATATTGTCTTACCATTTCGATTTGAGAGAAGAAGGTGTTTTTATAGCAATTCCTGTTGCTGAAACATTTATTGCAATTTTAGCATTTATACTTTTTAAACGAGGGAAATGGAAATTGAAAATAGTATAAAAAAAAATCGCTCATTTGAGCGATTTTTTTATGTTTTTATCCTTTAAATGTATAATATCTTGCACCTTTCAAATCGGGAATTTCAGTTTCAATGCGGTCTAAAGCAAACCCTTTTGAAGCATTAATTGAAGTTTTCTGATTTTTATTATGCAAATCCTCGTATTGTTCAAATGAAATAGCTTCTCTTTGATTCAAATAATTAAACAAATCAACTTTATTCATTACATCTTTCCAACCTTCCCCAATTTTTCCTTGGAAAACTTTAGATTTTGAACCAGAACCGTAAGAAATAAAACCTACTGTTTTTCCTGTTAAATCTTCATTGTTATCAGTACTAACTTGTAAAGCCGATAAAAATGCAGTGAAAATTGAAGCAGTATACATATTTCCGATCTCAGAAGAAGCACGTTGAGTTGGCTCTACTTTTTCTTTGATTAACGCTTTATATTCATCCGATTTTGAAATTATTTTTAAATTATCATTCGAATTATCTTGACCATTTTCTAAAGCAAAAACATCCGAAAACATTCTTTTTCCTTGAAATGCATAAGGTAAATGAAAGGCAATATATCGCCAGTTTTCATACAATTTTCCTTCAACATTTGTTTGATCTTTAAAATTAAAATAGGCTTCTCTTACTCTGTTTTTATAACATTCGTTAGAATATTGACCGTCAAAAACAGGTTCATCAGAGAAAATCTCAATTTCAGATTTTGTTGTTTCTAATGCATTTAAAATATTTCTATTCGAAGTCGCTTGATGAGGTTTAAAGAAATCGAAAACAGATTCCATTCCAATTCCCCAATTATTATCAAATGCGATCAAATCAGGTTGATTCGAAATCAACATTGCAACAGCACCAGCGCCTTGTGTATATTCTCCTGTCGATTCTAATCCATACTTTGCATAATCTGCCGCGATAACAATTGCTTTTTTAGCTGGATTTACTCGAACATAGTCAATAGAATTGTGTAAAGCATCAACGCCTCCAACACAAGCAAACGTCATATCTACAACATCTGTGTGTTTGAAAGGTCGTTCTCCAAATTGATTTTCTAAAACAGATTCTACTAACTGAACGGCATAAGTAGCCGTTGGTTTAGCACCATCCAATGCACTTTCTGTTCCTAAATAAATTCGTCCAATTTCGTTCGGATTGATGTTAAAATCAATAATTAATTTCAATAAAGTATTCGCAGCAATAGTTGCAGTATCTTCGTGAGCATCTAAAACAGCCATTTTCTTTAAACCTAATCCAATTTCAAGTTTATCAGGATCAATATTGCGTTTAATTGCCAAATCTTTAATTGGTAAATATATATGCGGAACGTAGATAGAAGCCGCTTCTATTCCATACTTCATTTTCGTTGATTTTTAAGCGAACTTCAAAGTTAAGGCTATTTTGTTTTTATTTATATATGAAATAAATCTTCATTTTTAAACAATCTTGGATGATTATAAATTATGCAAAAAACAATGCTCCTTTTTGGAGAATTTCTTAAAATTATAGTTTTATAATTTAAAATCTATATTTAAAATGGCTCGTACTTTTTACAAATCAATCAAGAATTCTATCAAATATTGGTGGATTTTATTAATCATAGGATTATTATTTGTTGGATTAGGAATTTACACTTTTGTCTCTCCTTTAGCTTCTTATGTTGCACTTTCAGTGTTTTTTGCTGTATCATTTTTATTCTCTGGAATTTCTGAAATTGTTTTTTCACTTTCAAATAAAGATGAAATAGATAGTTGGGGTTGGACATTAGCTTTTGGAATTATCACTGCTATTATAGGATTTATGTTAGTGATTAATCCTATTCTAAGTTTAGAAGTTTTTGCATTTTATGTAGGATTCTTAGTGCTATTCCGTTCAATTTCGGGAATTAGTTATGCTTTTGAACTTAAAAACTATGGTGTTAAAGATTGGGGATTCTCTTTATTTTTCGCAATTATTGGATTAATTATTTCGATTATATTAATTTCAAATCCACAATTAGCAGGATTAACAGCTGTTATGTGGCTTGGTTTAGCTATCATTTCATCAGGTATATTTGCAATTTTTATTTCATTTCAATTGAAAAGAGTTAAAAATTTACCAAATACAATTTCAGATGATTTGAGAAGACGATATGAAGATATCAGAAAGGAAATCGAAGATTTCAGAAATCATTAAAATCGAAACTTACGAAAATAAATCCTAAAGCAATTTTTCCTATTGATAGCAAAGCATTTTTTTTTTATTAAAGTAAATATAATAAACGATTACAATATCGGTGCTAATAACCTACAAACCGAAGCAAATGCACGATTATACCATGGTTTGTTTTCCCATTTTTCGATGTTTAATAATTCTGAATTATTTCGATCTATTTCAAAATTCGTATTCATTTCATTCAATAAAATATCGTTCTCAATAACTGAAGTAATTTCAAAGTTGATCATAAAACTTCTAAAATCTAAATTTACAGTTCCAATAAAAGCCAATTTATCATCAACAGTAATTGTTTTTGAGTGAATAAATCCTTTTTCATAGAGATAAACTTTTACACCTCTCTTCATTAGAGGTTTTAGGAATGACAATGAAGCTTGTTGTACGATGATAGAATCGCCTTTTTTAGGAATAATCAATTCGACTTCTACACCAGCAGAAACCGCAATCATCAAGGCTGTTTTAAATTCATCGCTTGGAATAAAATAAGGCGTGCACAATTGTACTTTTTTTTGTGCTAAGGTAATCGCCAAAATCATGGCTTCCATTGCCGAATGTACGTCACTACCTGGCGAAGAAAGACCATAACTTACAGTCGCCATATCGTCAAAATTCGTGTTTTTTGAATCGAAAAAATAATTGGGGTCAGAAATATTAAATTTATTTCCTTCTGTCATCATCCAATTTAAGTAAAAATGCAATTGCAAATTATTAATCGCTTCACCTTCTATCATAACGGATGTGTCACGCCAATAAACTTCGTTATTCGGACTTTTTTCTCCATTCTGATTGATGTATTTATCACTAATATTAATGCCACCAATAAATGCTTTTTGACCATCTACAATCAAAATTTTTCTATGATTACGATAGTTTGAATTGGCTAAAGACGAAAAACGAACAGGAAGAAACGTTTGATATTCAATTCCAGTTCCTTCAAATCTTTTTTGATGTTTATTTAATTTTGGAGAACCAAAATCATCTGTGGTTAGACGTATTTCAACACCTTCTTTTGCTTTTTTTTCTAAAATGGAGATAATTTCATTACCAATTTTATCTTCATCAAAAATATAATATTCGAGATGAATATGATGCTTTGCAGATTTTAGTGCTTCAATAAATAAAGGAAATTTTTCTTCTCCGTTTATCAATAATTTCACTTTATTTTTGGTTGATGGAGGAGCAACTCGCGCATTATTTAGATAACGATAAACCTGAGAAAGAGAACCTATTTTGTCTTTAACTCGTATCAAATCTTCTTGGATAATTTTATCCATTTCTTGCCATTTTTCTCCAATAATTTTTTGATGACTTTTATCTATACGTTTAAAATATAAATCTTTTTTAAATTTTTGACCAAAGAAAAAGTAAATGATGAATCCAATTACGGGAAGAAAAACAATCACTAATATCCAAGCAATTGTTTTTGTTGGATTTCTGTTTTCAATTAAAATGGTAATAATAACTATGACATATAAAAAAGATAATGGAATCCAATACCAATCTTTGATAAAGCTCCAAACTTGAAAAATAGTTGTTGACCAATCCATTTTATTAGCAGTTAGAAATTTTTTATAAAAATAACTCAATAAAAATCAATTGTTTTGAATAAATTTAAAAAAATAAATAAATTTATTTTGGAAATAAGAAATAAACCTTCTTATATTTGCATTCCAAAATGAGCGGTGCCTTAGCTCAGTTGGTAGAGCAAAGGACTGAAAATCCTTGTGTCCCTGGTTCGATTCCTGGAGGCACCACATTTTAAAACCTCAAGCGTATGTTTGGGGTTTTTTTTTTGACAAAGGAAACAATTTATTAATGGAATATTTTGAATATGTATATCGAAATATTCAGTAAATTGCATAAAAGATGGAAATAGGAAAAAGACCTTGGGGTACTTACTATGTATTAGAAGATACCGAGATATATAAATTAAAACGCATAGAAGTAAATGTTGGTGGACGTTTGTCTTACCAATACCATAATCATCGTGCCGAAGTTTGGACAATTGTTCAAGGAAAAGCTTTGGTGACGCTTGATGATAAAGAATATGAATATAATGCTGGCGAAGTGGTGGTTATTCCATTGAAAGCAAAGCATCGTATTCAAAACATCGGAAATGAGGTCTTGATTTTCATCGAAGTACAACATGGTACATATTTTGGGGAAGAGGACATAATTCGAATTGAAGATGATTATAATCGTTCCAGCGAAGACTAAACAATAACTTAAGAAACTAAACTAAAAACATACTATGAAAATAGGAATTACATTTAGTGCATTTGATTTGCTCCATGCTGGGCATATCAAAATGTTAGAAGATGCAAAACAACATTGTGATTATTTGATTGTAGGTTTACAGACGGATCCGACATTGGATCGTCCTGAAAAAAACAAACCAACACAAACTGTTGTAGAACGCTACATTCAATTAAAAGGATGCAAATTCGTAGATGAAATTGTGCCTTATGCGACAGAACAAGATTTGGAAGATGTTTTACGTTCTTTCAAGATTGATGTTCGCATTTTGGGAGTAGAGTATCAAGATAAAAACTTCACAGGAAGAAAATATTGTGAAGAAAAAGGAATTGAATTGTATTATAACTCAAGAGATCACCGTTTCTCAAGTTCTGGATTAAGAAAAGTAGTGGCGGAAAAAGAACTTTTAAAAGTTGTAAAGTAAGAAAATTAGTAGGGTTAGAGTTTATCTAACCTTTTTTTTGTACAAAACTTTATCAATCAAAAAATTAATACAAAAAATAAAATGAAAAATTATACCTTTGCAGAATGTCAAATATAGTTGCAATTGTAGGAAGACCAAACGTTGGTAAATCTACATTCTTCAATCGATTGATCCAAAAAAGACAAGCTATCGTGGATGACACTTCTGGTGTTACTCGTGATCGTCATTATGGAAAATCGGATTGGAATGGGAAAGAGTTTACTGTAATCGATACCGGAGGGTATGTCGTTGGTTCGGATGATACCTTTGAAGAAGAGATCCGCAAGCAAGTTGAATTAGCTATTGATGAAGCAAATGTAATTTTGTTCATGGTAGACAATCAAGTTGGATTAACGGATATGGATAAGGAAGTTGGCAACCTTTTAAGACGCACTAAGAAGCCTACATTCTTAGTTGTGAATAAGGTCGATACCAACAAAAATTTAGACGATTCTTATGAGTTTTATAACTTAGGATTCGAAAAAATGTACACAATCGCTGCCATGACTGGTAGTGGAACAGGTGAATTGTTAGATGATGTAGTGGATACTTTTAAAGAAGAAGTACACGTAGATCCATTTGAAGGTTTACCTAAAATTACAATCGTAGGTCGTCCAAATGCTGGAAAATCTACATTAATCAATGCATTATTAGGGGAAGAACGTAATATTGTAACTGATATCGCAGGAACAACACGTGATTCTATCGAAACATTGTACAATAAATTTGGACATGAATTTGTTTTGGTGGATACTGCAGGGATGCGTAAAAAAGGAAAAGTTAGCGAAGATTTAGAATTTTATTCTGTGATGCGTTCGGTTCGTGCAATCGAAGAATGTGATGTTTGTGTATTAGTAATTGATGCAGAACGTGGGATTGAAGCACAAGATTTAAATATTCTTTATTTAGCAGAACGTAATAGAAAAGGTGTCGTTATTTTGATTAACAAATGGGATTTGTTAGAAAAAGAAACCAATACCATGAAAGAATACAAAGAAGCTATTCTAAGACGTATTGCACCATTTACAGATGTTCCTGTATTGTTTATCTCAGCTTTAACAAAGCAACGTGTTTTAAAAGCTGTAGATACATTTGTCGAAGTTTATGAGAACCGTAGTCGCCGTATTAAAACAAGTAAGTTAAACGAAACATTGTTACCGATTATCGAGATTACACCTCCACCTGCAGTAAAAGGAAAATACATCAAAATTAAATATGTGACGCAATTGCCTACAAAAACGCCTCAATTTGCGTTTTTCTGTAACTTGCCACAATATATTAGAGATCCTTACAAACGATTTATCGAAAATCAATTGAGAAGAGAATTTAATTTTGAAGGTGTTCCGATCGAAGTTTACTTCAGAAAGAAATAATAAAAATCCAAAAAGTCCATTTACAATTTGTAAATGGACTTTCTTATTGATAACAATAGAATTTAACATTCATAAAAAAAGCTCAACGTTTGCCGCTGAGCATTTTTGTGACCGAGACAGGATTCAAACCTGTAACCTCTTGAGCCGTAATCAAGTGCGCTATTCAGTTGCGCCACTCGGCCATTTGAAATATTGAAAACTAATTTCCCTTATTTTCGATTGCAAATATACAGCACTTTTATTAGAAAAACCTAAGGTTTTAGACAAAAAATTTTAACTATAATTTAATCTGCAACGAATCAATTGCTTACAAAAATATTTTTTATGATTTTGTCATATTTCTTAACTTGCTCCTTCAATTTTTAAAAGAAATGCTAAAAAAAATAATTCTAAGTTCATTCATACTTCTTGCCATTAGCAGTTGTAAACAACCAAAAGAAGTCGTTCAATCTCATCAAAACCAACAGAAATTTCAGTTTGCAAAAAATATTTCAATAGAAGAAAGTGATGAAACAATCACAATTAAGTCTTCGGGTAATTTCGTCTCCTTTGATAAAAAAGAGTTACCAATCAAATCTGTAATGGTCGAAACATCGGCTGCAGTTACATTTTTAGATGAATTAGGAAGTATTGATATAATAAAAGGTGTTTGCGATGCCGATTTTATCTTTAATCCGAAAATTGATGAAGGAATATCAAATAAGACGATCTTGAAAGTCGGTAACACCAATGAATTGTTCACAGAAATTATTCTTAAAAATAAACCTCAATTAATTATTGCTAGTTCTAATCCTGTTTTGGCAAAATTTCATCAACAATTGGAACAAAATGGAATAAAAATCTTGTATTTAGATGAATATAAAGAACAAAATCCATTAGGACAGGTTGAATATTTGAAGATTTTTGGGAAGCTTGTAGGAAAAGAAATAGATGCCGAAAAACGTATAGAAACAGTTAAAAATAATTACGATTCGATTAAAAATATCATTCAAACCAAAGCAAATGGAGATATTTCGACAATTGTAAATACGATGTATGGTGATGTTTGGTATTTGCCAACGAGAGATTTGTTGCAAGCAAAATTGATTGATGATGCAAAAGGTAATTATATTTTTGATGATAAAATTGGAGAAAATAGTTTGAGTTTAACCTTTGAAGAAGTCTATACCAAAGGTAAATCGGCAACTTATTGGATTAATGTGACAAATGTTAATTCCTTGGCAGAAATGAAAGCATCTTATCCGAATTATACTTGGTTTGATGCATTTAATAAAGGAAATGTATATGCTTACAATAAACGTATGAACGAAAAAGGTTCAAACGATTATTTTGAACAAGGAATTGTTCGTCCCGATATAATTCTAAATGACTTGGGTAAAATTTTCTATCCAAATTTATTTCCTACCTATGATTTATACTTTTATCAACAATTAAAATAGACGTTATATATTCAATCAAAAAAAGGAAGAAATACTAATTTCTTCCTTTTTTTATGTGTTGTTGGAGCTTAACGTTAACCTAATTCAAGTAGATTAGGCGTTTATTTGTTGAAATGTAAAGTGTATTGTTATAAATTTGATATAGATTGAAGTTCTTAATTTAATAAGAATTTAAAATTTTATTTATTTAACGGTCAATTGTTTATTAATTTTAAATTCTGAAATTTTAAAATTTGTACGCATAATATACGTATTAATTAGCGAGTATCCTCCCTCTAACTCCGAATAAACCTCGGTATAGATGTATTATAAATGCATTATAAAGGTAGTATAAAGGCGTTATAGAAGTATGAGTATTAGAGCGTTCAAAAAAAAACAGAAATGTTTCTAATTTATTCAAATTCAATGGTAAATGTAGTGAATTTATTAGATGATTTATCAAAATTGTGAACAGTGTTTATTTCAATTTTATTGATTGAGAATCATTATCATATTTATAATTAATAATAGTTCCGTTAATTAATAAATTGATCGCTTCTTGAATTATAGGCAATGGTGCTACAAACCATTCTCTTGGATTAATTCTTTCGCCATTGTTATAAATATCTAAATCAAGGCAAACATTACCAAAAAAGCGATGTAAAAGACTTTCAAATTTATGTATGTTGACATTCGCTATTTCACAAGAATAAACTTCTTCTACTTCATCAAATAAATAAGTAGATGATTTTGAAGCATTTTTAATTCTTTCTTTAACGCTTGTTGTGCTTAAACCAATTTTGTATAAATCATTTATTGAAGCTATTTCAGGATTCTTTGATTTGGATTTTAAAATATAAATCCATCCTGAAGAAATATCTTCTTGATAATCAACTCCAGCATTTTTGAACAATTCTTTTTCACCGCCATCAATCACATCTGTAATTAATTTACCATTTTTCTGAATTGCTTTTCCTAATGAACGAAATAACATATTTGAAATAGTTCCATTCTCGAAAATTGTAACGGTTCTCCCCTCTAAACGGACTCTGTCACCTGAAGTATTTTCTTTTAAAACTTTCTCAGCTTTAGAAACTTCCAAATAAGCTAAAAGTCCATCAACTAAATAAAAGTTACCTTCTTTAAGATTGGTTTCAGCATTTTTAAATTCTTTGAATTTTCTTTTCCCTTCTTTTAATTCTTGATGAACTTGTTTGAACATCACATCATATTTGGTAAACTCTTTTTCGGGAATTGATGAACGTTGTGCGATATAATCAGCCTTATCTCTTTTCGGTTCTTTAGGAACATAATTAAATTCAAAAATTGAAGAATCTCCATCTGTTTCTAATAAACCTAACTCATCATCATCTAAAATATCATTCAATGATTCTATTTTAGGTTCATAATCACCCAATAAATTGTATCGATCAAAAGCTTTTAAAACTCCTTTTTTATTATCATTTGTTCTTAATTCTTTTAACCTTGAAGATAACGTATATTCAGACATAGAGCTATTTGAAGGCTCTCTTTTATTTGTTTCATAAAACGAATTGATCTCTTCAAAAGCATCTATTAACCGATCTTCATCTGTTTTTATATAATTCTGAGGTTGTTTTGAATTTAATAAACCCAAATCATCGTCATCAAATATATCGTCTAATGTTTTAGCCATTTTGTGCTTTTTTACGTTTAGCATCTTGAATAAATAACAAAGCCTGAGCTAATCTTTGCTCTTTTGGATCATAAGATTGTATACTTGGTTTATCTCCTGTATGTTTAACCCATTCTTTGATTTTAGGCCATAAAATTACAGCCTCTTCTTCAGTCATATCAATTTTAGTTACATTAATTGTATCTTGAATTGATTTTAAAATTGAAGTTGTTACATTTTTCGATAATATCTCAAAAGCTTTCTGAAATGGATTAATCGTATCAATTAAATCGATGTTGATGTCATCAATATTCACAAAACTACCAGCCATTTTAATGAATTTTTTAGAACCTTGTTCCTCAACTTCTCCATTTTTGATTACGGAATCAACTACCACATATTGACGAACTGCTTCTACATCTTCTTCATTCAAATCAGGATAAACTTCACGAATAATTCGAGGTATTAAAACTGTATTAATTACTTCAGGTTCGATATTCCCTGGCATAGCTTTAATCATTGTATCATCTTGAAGAATGCGAGCTTTTAAATCATTTAAATCACTTTCAATAATATCTTTAGCTCGTTGAGATTTTGGTTTCTTGAATCCTTTAATTTTGATTGTATTTTCATCTTCATTCTCTAAATCATCTTCTTCATCATCCATTGGTTTGAATTTAAAGTTCGGCGCTAAAACTTGTTCCATTAACAAAGAAGCAGTAATTGCTTTCAACATATTATTTACAGATAATTTTATATCATCTTCCATTGCATCAGGCTGAGCAATTAAATTTGTAAACTGAGCATGCGTTTTATTGTTACTATCTCGTGTGGCACGACCAATAATTTGAATAATCTCTGTTAATGAACCTCTATAACCAATCGTTAATGCATGTTGACAAAACGGCCAATCAAAACCTTCTTTTGCCATTCCTAATGCAATAATCATATCGATATCTTCAGGTGTTTTTACACGACGTAAATAAGCTGTTATTTTATCACGTTCTTTTTGATTGTCGTTAACCAAATCAGCTATTTTCAAAATTTTTCCTGATCGCTTACTTTTTACAAATAAAACTCCTGTTTCTGTATCTTGATATTCTAATTCGCCCAAACAATCAATGATATGATTTACTTCTTCTAATTTTTCTTTCGAAGATTCAGCAGAATTTACACTTGGTATATGGATAATTGTTTTAAGATTTTCATCTAAGATTTCTTCTAATGCAGACATACCTCTCTCATCATCGTGTTTATAGTATCTTCCACGATAAAAATGATAACCAATTCCTAAAGATTTTAAATATTCATATCCGTTTAACTGATCGTAATAATTGTAGGTTACTTTGATAAACTTCTCTTCATCTTCAGGTAATAATACAGGAACACTATCTCCTCTAAAATAAGATCCAGTCATTGCAACAATGTGTGCATTCGATTTTTCCATAATCTTACGCATCACATTTCCTAATATGTTATCTCCATCAGCCGAAACATGGTGAAACTCATCAATTGCAACTAAACAATTGTTAAAATTAGTTTCTGTTAATCCTTCAAAAGCAAAACGTAAAGTAGCGTGTGTACAAATTAATATTTTATCTTCTGATTGCATAAAATCTTTGAATGCCTGAACTTTACTTGTATCACTTCCAGGAGAACATAAATTATATTTTAGGTTTAAATCCCAATCAGCAAAGAATCCATATTTTGAAAGTTCAGTTGGAGCAAAAGAATTTCCGATAGATCTTTCAGGAACAGCAACTATTACTTTTTTAATTCCTTGATTAATTAATTTGTCTAAGGCTAAAAACATTAAAGCTCTTGATTTTCTCGAAGCTGGAGGAGCTTTTAATAACAAATATTGTGCAGAACGCGCTTCAAATGCTTTTTCTTGCATTTCACGCATTCCATATTCATTTGTTGATTTACTTTGTCCTGTCTGTTTATAATTTACATTAACCAGATTAATTGGTTGTTTATAGTCGTTTGTTGTATTGGTTTTCATGTTTATTGAATAGAGTTATTATTTTGTTTTACACGCGTACTAATTGCATTAAAGGTTCGAAAGAATAAAGGGCTGCTCTTCTACCAGCTGCTTTTTCTCTTAAAACCAAATATCCATTTTCTTCTAATTTTTTAATAATCAGAACAGCAGTAGCATTTGGGATTTTCGTTGTATTCACAAACTTATTATTTCTAAATACAGGATAAGTAAAAATAAAGTCTAAAATTTCCATATTCCATTTGGAAGACAATATATCTGAAAATTCTGTTTTTGTTGTTTCGTATAAGTTTTTGATATTTTCTGCAATTTCTAAATTACGTATTGCTTGACTTTCTACTGCTTTCAAGAAAAATTTTATCCATTGGTTCCAATCATTAGAACGAGAAACCTCTCTCATTTGCTCGATGTATTCGTCTTTATTTTCTTCGAAATATCCACTGATATAAAAATGAGGTTGAGAAAGAATTTTTTCTTGCCATAAATTAAGTGTTATTAACATACGACCAATTCGACCATTTCCATCTTTAAATGGATGTAATGCCTCAAACTCTAAATGCATGATTGCTGTTTTAATTAAAGGCGGTAAATCGCAAGTTTTAATATAATCAAAAAGATTTTCTAAACCTTGATCTAAGTTTTCTGGATTAATTGGTATAAACTGAATTTCTTTTTTACGGGTATCAGCTAAATAATTTTGCTCTTTTTTAAATTCACCAGGTGATTTGTTTGCTCCTCTTCCTAAGTACAGAAGTTGTTGATGCATTTGTTTAATAAAACTTATTGAAAAGCCATAACCGCTTTCTAAAGCATTTTGCGCATTCTTTAAAGCACGTTGATATAAAATAGTCTCTATAACATCAGCTTTAGCATTAGGATTATCTTGACCTTCATTATCAGCTTCATATAGCATAATCTCGTCCATTGTACTAATAGTTCCCTCTATACGAGATGAAATTACGGCTTCTTGATTTCTTAATGGAGCTAAAAGAATTTCTGTGTTATGTAAATTTTTTAGCATTTGATCAAATCGTGCAAGAGCGTCCGTTGCTTTCACAAGTTCCTGAATAAAATCTGCGTAGTTAATATTTTGAGGAGGAAAATTATTGTAGTGATATTTTACAGCATTATCTATATTAAAATCCATTTCACATTATATTGTATCCAAATATAAATAAAATTATGTAAACAAGTGTGTTTGATTACAAAAAACAGCAAAAAACAACAATCAAATAGATTTGATTACAAAAGTTGTAAACAAAAAAGTTTGCTTACAACTTTTGCTTAGAAAATGTAAACAACAAATTTAGCTTACAATTTCTGTTATCAAAATATTTTATTTACAAAAATGCGACTCATTTTGTAAATAAAATAAATTATTTCTTCTTCCCTTTTTTCTCTTTCGTAAACAACGTTTCTTTTGTTGTCATTTCGTCATAAAGTTTGAACAGATATTCTAATCGCTCTTCGTCTGAATGGAAAGGTGCTAAACGATAAAGCTGATATATGAGGGGATGAAATCGGGGATGATTCTTTCAAATCTAATCTCTAATTCTACTCGTATATTTTCTCTAAATCAAAGAATTCCTTCGTCTTCAAAACTAAAGTAAGAATTTTTAGCCATAAGAATATGATCTAATAATCTAACATCAACACTACAATTACTTACCCCTCCTTTGAATAGGCTTTTTATACCTAATACTTGATTTGCTTGATTTAAAAGCAACAACTTGAATTCTTCTTGTAGCTCTATTGTATCCATATCCCAATTCGCTTTTAGTACTTGGTAAACTTCACTACTTCCCAATACTTTGATTACCTCATCAACTTCATTAGTATATGAGATTTTAATTTCTGATACCTTCATTTTTGGCTATATTATTTTAGTGTAGAGATAAAATTGTGTACTGATTTAGTGCTCAAAACAAGCTCTTTCGTTTACCTCTACGTTGTTAAACATTAATTTAGAATCACAGGAGGTTGAATAAATCCACCAGAAAAAACCGTATTTCAATAAAGAGGTACGGGGGATTCTAAATTCTCCAAAAATAGACGGGGGTTAGTTGAAGGTAGTTTACGTGTTCGAAAATTTTATAAATTTTTTTTTGTAAGAATTGTAAGGTTTGTAATAATTGAGGGAATACTATTTACATTTTTTTCCTTTGAAGTTTTCAACTTTCAGAAAGATACAAAAGAGATATTTTATACCATGTTTTACAAATATTTATAATGATGTAAACATTCATGTCGAAATTGCTATATTGCGTATTTAAATTAACTAATTCAATATGAAATATAAAAATATATTTTTTATTTTAATGTATAGGTGTAGTATACTTTACAAAAGTAACTTCTAAAGTTGACAACGAAAAAGAACTAGGTGTTACTATTAATGGAGTAACATGGGCTATTTCCAATGTGGGTTATAATGGTACATTTACTAAGAGTCCAGAAGATATTGGTATGTTATACCAGTGGAATAGTATAGAGGGGTTTGAAGTTTTGAATTTAAATAATAACGATTCAATAAAAAGATTGGGATTCAATAAAGAATGGTAAGTGGATAGGCTCATCACCTTTTATTTCTTTGAATTTTTGGAGTAATAACGTATGTCCTGTTGGATGGCATGTTCCAAGTACTGATGAATTTGAATCATTAATATCTTCTAAAAGCACATACGGTAAATTGAATGGTAAATCAGGTTATTATTTTGGAAAAAAAGGTAACCAAATATTTTTGCCTACTACAGGTATGATTTCATCTAATGGAGTTTATTATTTTAAAGATAAAATTGGTGCTTATTGGAGCAGTGAATCGCATTTTCAAGATTTAAAAGACGCTCGCTATATTATTGTTGAAGAAAGAGGTGTTATACGTTTAAGTGGTTTACGTTCTTTTGGTCATTGTATAAGATGCGTAAAAGATAAAAATTAATAGTAATTTTGTATTTAAATTCAGATTATTAAATAAAACAAAAATATATTTAACATAATTTGGTTATAGTGGGCTTGTCCCCGATAGCCCGTAGGCGACTATAATGCCATGTTATGTAAAATAGCTTTGTCCCTTCGAGGGACCTCAGGGACCGCCCTTCGAGTTCTTCGGCAGGCTCAGGGACCAGTGGATTAAGGGCGGCTGGTTACTCCATGCTTTGGAATGTGATGGATTGAGTTTTTTGCTTTTGGTGGTAGATAAAAATTTTAAGTGAGTTATATTGAATTCATAATTCATTGTAAATATTTAAAACTAATTATTTTCTTATTATTTTTTTATAGATTACTATTAAAGTAAAATGTTATTTTCACAGTAAAACTCACCTATAATTAATTTAGTAATTTGAATTAAAAGTTAATATACAATGTAAAATACCTAAAATTATTCGATTTTTATCTATAAACTATCATTTGAATAAATTCAGTTTTTAAAAAATCTATACACTTGATTTACTATAGATTACTCCCTTTATAAAATCCCTATAAATTCTAGAAAACAGTAAATAATAAGTTAATTATTTAAAAGTTAGAACGTTAATTTTGTTCTTTAATTAATTTAAATTATACTTAAATTTTTATGAAAAAATCATTTACTATTATTGCAATAATTTTTATTTCTATTTCTACATATGCACAAGTTGGGATAAACACAGAAGATCCTAAAACAACTTTACATGTAAAAGAATTTGATGAATTAAACTTAACAGTTCCTGAAGGAGTAATGACCCCTAAGTTTACAGGAAATGAATTAATACTTAAAGGTAATTTATATACAGAAGAACAAACTGGTACAATAGTATATGTTTCAGAAATTGCAACTGAAGCTTTAACTGATAAAACAGTCAACGTTAATTCTATTGGATATTATTTCTTTGATGGTTTAGTTTGGCAAAAAATGAATAAAGAACCTTGGAAAGTACAAGGTACGGCCAACCAAGCATCAAACAATTATGAAAACATTTATCAAAAAGGGAATGTTGCGATAGGAACTGATGAAAATGAGAATCCTCTAGATGTAAATTTATATGTTAAGGGAGATTTATTGATTCATGATCATGAAGGTAGCGGTGAAAATCAATATGGATCAGCATCCTATTTTGGATCTAAAACTTTTAATGAATCTGGTGATCTAGCATTTGCAGATATGTATACTCGTTATAAAGGAGAAAAACTAAATATTAATAGTATTAATGATTTATATAGTGTACTATCTAAAGATTTCTTTACGTATGGATTTAATGTTTTTCAAGAAAGTAATAATTTAAGAGCATCATTAGAATATTCAGCTCATAATGACACTACTGATCCAACTAATCCTTTATCTCAAGTACAAGAAAATGGAATTTCAGGAAATACTGCTTTTGCTGAGACAAAAGCTATAGCAGGTAATGTTACAAATCTATTTACAATGAAATCAACATTAGATTCCAATATTTACACTAGAAATTCTTTTAGATTAACATCTTTTATGAATAATGTTGGTAATGGATTAATTTTATCAGATGTTGACAGAGGAATAACTTTTCAGTATAATAAAAGAAATGGGAATGATATTGAACATGGTAATTATTCATTTCCACAAAGTATGGGATTAAAAAATCAAGTATTAGTAACATCTGGATTTTCAGACCTTGATGTAGTACCTCAAGCGAATCTTTCATGGAAAAATATTGATGATATAATCCATAACCAAGTTTATCTAAAATCAAATAATGGTAGTTGTTTTAAAATAACTGTTTCCGATACCGGTGATTTGTCCACACAAGCTATAACTTGTACAGAATAATATTTCAACTAAACCTGGTGAAGCCAAAAGCTTTTTCAAATCATATTGAATAAAAAAACCTATTGAAATTTTCAATAGGTTTTTATTTATTACTATATGTATTTCTTAATTTTTCTAAATATTCTGATGGTAATTGATGGGTTATTTTTTTAAAATTGCGTAAAAAATTAGAAACTGAACTATAACCTGCAAGCTGAGCAATATGATCTATTTTATAATTTGACATTTCTGGCTCATTATTTAATCGTTGAATTATATATTCAATTCTTAATCTATTGATGTATTCAGGGTAACTTTCATTTTTATATTTCTTTAAAATATAATTTACATACTTCGTGTTTGTGTTTAAAATTATACCCAATTTTGATAAGGAAAAGTTTTTTTGTGTAAATTGTTTACCCTTTTCAAATGAATTTAAAGATTTTAAAATTTCCTGTTCTTTTTCTTTCGTTATTTTCATTTGATCACCTATAGTATTTAATTCCTTAGTCGGATTATCTTCATCGTTCGGTTCTTTAGTATGAAGCACTTTATTTGATTTTTTATACTTTAGGATAGCGCCTATTAAAATTACTATTATAGAAGTTAGAAGAATTACATACAGATAATATTTATTTTTATTTTCAAATGGTTTATTTTGTACGTTATTAGGATGTATTAGTTCATCATTTTCAATAACCTTTTCAATAGCAACTGCCTTATTTTTGTTTACAATTTCATTTTCTTGTATAATTTCTCTGTTGATTTCCAACTCTTCATTCTCAGCATTAATTGCTTTAAAATAATCGCTCTGAATCATATTTAGCCATTCTTTATAAACATCTAAACTTTGATCATTTGCAATTAAATCTGAACTTATTTGAAGATGTTTATTTGCTAAATCTAGGCAATTCAATTTAATATAAATGTAAGCTAGATTTAAATTTCCAATGACTTGGTATAAATTTAAGTTATTGAATTCATTCTTGTTTTTATCAAGAAGTTTATGGAATACAGATTCTGCCCGTTTAAATTCATTTTGATCATGATAGATCCCACCCAATGAATTCATAGCTGTTAAGTAGGCGCTTGATTTTATTTTATTTGACTCAAGAAGTGTCATAGCTTCTTGATAATATTCAATTGCTTTTTTAGGGTTAGATGAAGTTGTACTTCCTAAATCAATTAAATTTATTGCTTTTGTTGTGTAATAAACAGTATTTTTATCTAAGAACTCTATTTCGTTTGCTAGACGAGTTATAATCTCTTTCCTTTTTTCTTCTAAATTCAATCTTTTATATACATCTTTTAAATGAGTAAGACAGATCACTTTTTCTTCGTTCAAATGATTTTCATCCGCTAGATTATATGAATCATAGATATATTGAATGGATTTATCATGAACATTATTATTTATATAAGCTAATGAAAGATAAAGGTTAGAATATATTGCTTGATAGGGATTTTCAGCATGTAATCTTAATGAATCACCAATTCTAATCTTTTCATTATTAGTTTTATTGCCTACATAAAATGTTTTATATTCTTTTAAATACTCTTTATTTTTATCTTGTGAAAGAACAACTTGAAATGAAAATGTGAATACTATGACTAAATAATAGAAGAATTTGCCCATAAATTTTGATGGTATAGCTTTTTTTGCAAAATACGCACAAATACACATCAATTCACAACATAGGTATTGTTAAAATTTAATTTATTTTTTTAATAGGTTCAATTGTAATTCCTTAAGTGTATTATAAATAATTTAAACCATTTATCTTATTATCCTTTTTTTATAAATAGTTCTATATAAGGTATTGCTTATATACATGTTATACGCTGTTGGATGGGTTTTACTTCCGAAACGTTTGAGAGCTATTGAATTGTTGTTTGTTGGGTTCGGGATGGATTTTTTGGAGAGGGTTGGCAGATGTGGTTCTAATAAACTAAAAGTAAAAAATGCGAGATTATTGAAAAATCTCGCATTTTTTATTTTATGGCTTTTACTAATTTATCAAATTGTTCCGATTTAATGTAATTAATTTTTTTCTTGTTTACATGAATTTCTTGCATAAATCCGAGTGACACAAGGGCTTTTAAATCTTGACGTGCTGTAAAATTTGAAATTTTAAATCTATTTTCTACTTCTTTACTATTAAATACACGATCTGGATCATCATTTATAATTTTGATTATTTGAGCCATACGATCATTAACACCGTCTAACTTTATAAATTTAGCAGCTTGTATTACCTCATTTTGTTTTTTATTGATGTAGGCTTTTAAATCATCATAAGCCTTAATCATTTTTTTTAAATGATATGTGATAAAATACCCTAAATCGTTTCCATCAATTTCTGTATACAAGTATGCTTTTTCGTATTGCACTTTTGTTTCTTTAATTACTTTAGAAATTGATAAATATTCTGTCAGCCAATATCCATTTTTTAACATGTACCAATAAAACAATGCACGAGCCGTTCTTCCGTTTCCATCTATAAATGGGTGTATTGTTACTAAACGTTCGTGCATTTCTGCACTTAATACAATGGGTGTAATTTATCTTTGTTCTCATTATACCATAAAAACAAATTTTCCATTTCTTTTGGAACTAAAAACGGTTGAGGTGGAACGTGCTTTGCTCCCGAAATCAATACTTGTAAATTTCTGTACTTTCCTGCTTGGTCGTTGTTGATTCCATGTACCATTAAATAATGAATTTGAAGTAAATCACGCTCAGAAATCGTTTTATTTTTCTTTGCAAGTTCTTTGATATACCCTATAGCATTTTGATGATTAACTATTTCTAAATGTTCATTCAAAGATTTTCAGCCAATTGTTAAACCTTTTTCAATAACTAAAGCCGTTTCTTGTAACGTTAACGTATTACCCTCGATTTTGTTACTTTCATACGTGTATTCAATATCAAAAGCCTTTGTAACTTTATCACTTTCTAAGTATCTAAGCTGATTAAGATGTTGTTTCAATTTATCTAAATGTTCAAATCTATTTTTCATAATCTTATTTACTTTTTGGTTCAAGTTTTGACCTCAACAAGTCGGCTTTCTGCTTATCGTTCATTTTAATATATGTTTGTAAAGTTTTAGTTTTCTTATGTCCTGTACCAAGCTTCAATGTGTCTAGATCAACTCCTTTTCCATAATTGAGTGTTAAAAATGTTCTTCTTGCAGTATGGCTACTTATCATCTGCCACCTAACTTTTTTATTATCTCCGTTGTATTGCTTATTAAGTGTTTCACAAAGTTTAGCAACTTTCTTGATGTACTCATTAAACTTGACATTGGAAATCTTCGGAAGCCTATAACTATACTTTAAAAGAATTGTTTTTACAACTTTCAGCAATGGAAGAGTTAATTGCTCATTAGTTTTTTGCTGTCGTATTGATATATATTCATCATCAATAATATTTGATTGATTTATCTTGTTGAGGTCTGAAAATCGTTGACCTGTATAACATGCAACCAAAAATAAATCTCTTACTTGTTCCAATCTTTTGTTAGTAGATAAGTTTAATCTTTCCATTTCTGTCAGTTCCTTTTCACTCAATGCAATATTATCAACCTCAACATCTTTTGTCAAAAATCTGCTATTATGTAAAAATGGATTAACCTTGATGCCTAAGTTTTCAATAAAGTATAAAACCGTTCTCAAAAACTTCATTTTACGATAAACAGTAGTTGGAGCATATTTCTTATCCTCAATTAAATATTCTACATACTCATTTCTAAATTTCAAATCAATCATTTCGGTATTATATAAACGCTTCTTATGTTTCTGAAAGGATGAAAAATTTTCTTTAGCTTGTCTATACTTCTGAACTGTTGTATGAGCTGTTGTAGATTTTATAGTCTCAATATAATCATCAAAATAATCTAAGATCGTTTTTTTATCGACTTTCTTAAACATTGGATTATTTTGAAAATATTCTTGCTCGATTAAGTTTTTTAACTCTTCTGTGTTTGGCTTTCTTTTAAAGGTTTCAGTAAAATTCTTAAACATATTGTAAGCGACTTTTTCAATCTCTATCAACTCTTTGTTAATAAGTTGATGATTCGTTTTTGAAGCTACTTCTTTAACCTTCAATCTTTCTTTGTTCCAAAACTTAGGGCTAACCTTCTGTTTTGTTGAGATTTTCATTTGTAAACCATCCCAACGAATGACTAAATAAATAATTGTTTCTGAGCTACTCTTTGGCTCTTTCAAAACAAATGTGGTGTTTATCATATATCAAATTTTTAAAATTCCGTTCTATAAGCGGGATTAAAGCTGATATACGAGGGGATGAATTAGGGGATGAAATAGCTATTTTTCACTGATTTTCATATCAATCCAAAAAGTATGGACATAAAAAAACCCTCTATTTTAGAGGGTTTAGCAACTTTTAGTGATTCTAAAAGTTGCTTTTGTGGAGCTGGCGGGATTCGAACCCGCGTCCAAACAAGCAACAAATAAGCTTTCTACATGTTTAGTCTATTCTTAATTTTCGACGAAATCCTGAGAACAAACACTCTGTCATTCGCTTATCATCTAAAATCTCGAAACCTATCCGATGCACTAAGGTTTCTATTCTTACTTTCCCGTGTTCCTTTATCAAACGCCGTAAGTCAAGGCTTTTGAGGAACATTCAGCTTCTATACCTTGTATAGACGTGGCGAATTCTTACTAAAATTCAGAATTATGCAGCTAAAGCGTACTCTTCGTTGCCAGTTAAAAAGTTGAAGTGCCTGATTAAAGTGAGTACACAACCTATCACTACATGCTTACTTACCCATTGGCCCTGCTGTCAAAACCAGTCAGCCCCTTTTTAGTAAATGGTCAATTCAATAATTGACGGATTCCAAATGTACAAATTTTATACCAAATAGAATTAACTTTTTCTAAACATACTTATTCAATATAAATTTTTAAATTAGAACAATTAAAAAATTTAAAAACACAAAAATATGTCAAATTTAGTAAATCTACCAGCTTTCAAAGCGCACTATGACAATTATATTAATGGAAAATTTACGGCACCAAAATCAGGAAAATATTTTGATGTTGTGACACCATTAACAGGAAAAGTTTTCACACAAGCTGCACATTCATCTGAAGATGATATAAGTTTAGCTGTTGATGCAGCACACGAAGCTTTTAAATCTTGGAGTCAAACTTCTGCAACAGAAAGGAGTTTAATCTTAAATAAAATAGCTGATCGAATGGAGCAACATTTACAAGATATTGCTGCTGTAGAAACATATGATAATGGAAAACCTGTTCGCGAAACATTAAATGCAGATATTCCTTTAGCAATTGATCATTTCAGATATTTTGCTTCTGTAATTCGTGCTGAAGAAGGTTCTTTAAATGAACTTGATAAAGATACAGTTTCGATTATTGTTCATGAACCAATTGGTGTAGTGGCGCAAATTATTCCTTGGAATTTTCCAATCTTAATGGCTGTTTGGAAATTAGCTCCAGCTTTAGCTGCGGGGAATTGTATCGTATTAAAACCAGCCGAATCAACACCTATTTCAATATTATTCTTAATTGAAATCATTGGCGATTTATTGCCTCCAGGCGTTTTGAATATTGTGAATGGTTTTGGAAGTGAGTTAGGTCGTGCATTGGTTACAAATCCGAAAGTATCTAAAGCTGCTTTTACGGGTTCTACTGCAACAGGTCGTTTTGTAATGCAGTATGCAACAGAAAATATTATTCCAGTTACATTAGAATTAGGAGGTAAATCGCCTAATGTGTTCTTTGAGTCGGTAATGGATCATGATGATGATTTTCTGGATAAAGCGATTGAGGGAGCTGTATTGTTTGCTTTGAACCAAGGTGAAATTTGTACATGCCCTTCTCGTTTATTAATTCAAGAATCTATTTACGAGAAATTTATTGCTCGAGTTGTAGAACGTGTAAACGCCATCAAAGCAGGAAACCCACTTGATCCAGAAACAATGATTGGTGCTCAAGCATCACAAATTCAATATGATAAAATTTTAGGTTATATTAAACTTGGTAAAGAAGAAGGTGCAGAAGTATTAACAGGTGGAGATGCGAATCATTTACAAGGAGATATCGAAAACGGATACTATATCAAACCAACTTTGTTAAAAGGTCATAATAAAATGCGTGTTTTCCAAGAAGAAATTTTTGGACCTGTTTTAGCTGTAACTACTTTTAAGGATGAGGCTGAAGCGATTGCAATTGCCAATGATACGATTTATGGATTAGGTGCCGGAGTTTGGACAAGAGATGCACATCAGTTGTACCAAGTTCCAAGAGCAATTCAGGCAGGTCGTGTTTGGGTAAATCAATACCATAGCTATCCTGCAGGTGCTCCATTTGGTGGATATAAATTGTCAGGTATTGGTCGCGAAAATCATAAAATGATGTTAGATCATTATCGTCAAACAAAAAATATGTTAGTTTCTTATAGTAAAAAGAAATTAGGATTCTTTTAATAGAACATGATCAAATCATCTAAAAAAAAACAATATGAAAAGAGTGGATGCAACAGAAAAAGCGAAAAATCTTCTTCAAGAATTGAAAGAAAAGTATGGTGATTTGATGCTTTATCAAGCTGGTGGTTGTTGTGAAGGAACACAGCCGCAATGTTTTAGAAAAGGCGAATATTATCTTCGTTATAAAGATGTTTGTATTGGAGAGATTGACAATGTCGAATTTTGGGTGGATAAAGATTTATTTGAATATTGGAAATATGCTCATTTCGAATTAGATGTAATTGAAGCAATTGGAGCAGGAGGATTTTCGTTAGAAGTTCCGCTTGGAAAAACATTCAAAGTTAATTATACGCTTTTTACGCAAGATGAACTTGGTCGGTTAGAAGATGTCAAAATCAATTTATAATAGAAAAAGCCATTTGCAATGCAAATGGCTTTTGTATTTATGATAGAAATAATATTATCCTAAAACTTCAATTGCCTTGTTGATACGAGCAATAGTTTCATCTTTTCCTAAAATTGACATAATTACAGGAACATCAGGTCCTTGTAACGCACCAACTAAACTAAGACGTAAAGGCATTCCAATTTTACCAAACCCAATTTCTTGAGTTGTAACAAAATTAGCCATCGCATCGTGTAGTGTTTCAGCATCAAATTCAGACGAATTTAAAACTTCAATAAATTTATTCAAAATCTCTTTCGAATCTTCTTTCCACGCTTTTTTAGACGCTTTTTCTTCGTATGATGTAGGAGCTATATAAAAGAATTGTCCTTGATCGAAAATATCTTTTACAAAATTTGCTCTTTCTTTTAATAATTCTACAACTTTTGCATCCAGAGAAGCATCTGCTTCAATTCCATTTTCTTTCAAAACTTCCTCAAAAGATGGTAATAATTCTTCAACAGATTTTAGTTGTAAATATTGATGATTGAACCAAGTTGCTTTTTCTGGAGAAAAACGAGCGCCTGATTTCGAAACTTTTTCTAATGAAAACAATTGAATTAATTCATCCATCGTAAAAATCTCTTGATCTGTTCCAGAATTCCAACCTAATAAGGCTAACATATTCAATACCGCATCTGGAAAATAGCCTTCTTGTTTATATCCTTTTGCAATTCCCTCTTCAGTTTTCCATTCCATTGGAAATACAGGGAATCCGTGTTTGTCTCCATCACGTTTACTCAATTTTCCTTTTCCTTCTGGTTTCAAGATTAATGGTAAATGAGCAAAGCGAGGTGCTTCCCAACCAAAACCATCATATAATAATTCGTGCAACGCCATAGATGGTAACCACTCTTCACCACGAATCACATGTGTAATTCCCATCAAATGGTCATCTACAATATTTGCTAAATGATAGGTTGGCATTCCGTCTGATTTGAACAATACTTTATCGTCTAATGTAGAGGCATCAATCGAGATTTTTCCACGAATCATATCATCCAATAGAACTGTACGCGAATCATCAATTTTGAAACGAACAACATAAGGTGTCTCATTTTCAATTAATTCTGTTGTCTCAGCTTCTGTCAACGACAACGAGTTTTTTAAGTTTCCTCTTGTTGACCAATTATAGATAAAAGTTTCTTTATTTTCTTCTGCTTTTGCACGAGCTGCATCTAATTCTTCAGCTGTATCAAATGCATAATACGCTTTTCCATTCGTTAACAATTCGTCTACATATTTTTTGTAGATTTCTTTGCGTTCTGATTGACGATAAGGTCCTAAATCTCCTCCAAAACCAACGCCCTCATCTGGTGTTAGACCTAACCATTTCAGCGAATCAATAATATATTGCTCAGCACCTTCTACATAACGTGTTTGGTCTGTGTCCTCAATTCTTAATAAGAATTTCCCATTATTATGTTTTGCGAAAAGATAATTGTATAACGCTGTACGGACTCCTCCGATGTGTAAAGCACCTGTTGGACTTGGCGCAAATCTTACACGAACTTCTTTTGCCATTGTAATCAAAATTTTTGCAAATTTAAGCTGTTCAAAACTATATTGGATATTTATTTCAATAATATTCTATTTTTTTATCTTCGTTAAATCATTGAAACAATTTTAGAAACCACAAATTATGAAATTATATACGATAGAAACAGGAAATTTTAAATTAGACGGAGGTGCCATGTTTGGAATCGTTCCGAAATCCATTTGGAATAAAACAAATCCTGCTGATGACCGCAATTTGATAGATCTTGCCATGCGCTGTTTGTTGATAGAAGATGGCGAACGATTAATCTTAATCGATACCGGAATAGGAAATAAACAAGATGCAAAATTCTTTGGGTTTTATTATTTATGGGGCGATTTTTCATTGGATAATTCTTTAGCGAAACACGGTTTTCATCGTGACGATATTACGGATGTTTTTTTAACACATCTACATTTTGATCATTGTGGAGGTGCAATTCAGTACAACAAAGAGAAAGATTATCTGGAAGCTTCTTTCAAAAATGCAAAATTTTGGTCGAATGCCAATCATTGGGATTGGGCAGAACATCCAAATCCGAGAGAAAAAGCGTCTTTCTTAAAAGAGAATATAGTACCATTACAAGAAAGTGGACAATTAAATTTTATTGATTTACCACAAAATGGTTCAATATTAGAAAATTCTCCGCTTGGTTTTGATATTCTATTCGTAGATGGTCATACCGAAAAACAAATGTTGCCTATCATCACTTATAAAGGAAAAAAAATAGTGTATATCGCAGATTTAATCCCAACTGTAGGGCATATTCCGTTAATTTATGTGATTGGGTATGATACACGACCTTTAATAACATTAGAAGAAAAAGATGCTTTTTTGAAAAAAGCAGTTGAAAATGATTATATTTTGTTTTTTGAACACGATCATGTCAATGAATTGGCAACCTTAAAATTAACCGAGAAAGGTATTAGGTTAGATCAAACTTATTCATTTTCAGAAGTTTTTGATTCGATTTAAATTCGAAAACTTAACCGAAATGATTTCACAAATTCAGAAAAATATTTTCATACCTTTGTGTTGTCATTAAAAAAATATAAAAGCATGGGATGTGGATCTTGTGGAACTTCTAATGGCCTTCCGAAAGGATGTAACAATAATGGTGCTTGTGGCACTGATGGTTGCGGAAAATTATCAGTTTTTGATTGGTTATCGAATATGCAACTTCCTAATGGACAAGAAAAGTTCAACTTTGTGGAAGTTCGTTTCAAAAACGATCGAAAGTTTTATTATAAAAACGAAAACAACATATCTCTAAATATTGGCGATGTAATCGCTGTTGAAGGAACACCTGGTCATGATATCGGGGTTGTTACACTTACGGGTGAGCTTGTTAGAATCCAAATGAAAAAGAAGAATCTTTCGTGGACTGCGGAAGATGTCAAAAAGGTTTATCGTAAAGCGAACCAAAAAGATATCGAAACTTGGATAGAGTTTCGTGATAGAGAAAAACAAACAATGGTAGATTCTCGAATTATGGCTAAAAACCTTAATTTGGAAATGAAAATTTGTGATGTTGAGTACCAGGGAGATGGAGCGAAAGTTACATTTTATTATACAGCAGAAGGACGTGTCGATTTTCGTCAATTAATCAAAGATTACGCTGGTAAATTTGGCGTAAGAATAGAGATGAAACAAATTGGTTACCGTCAAGAAGCTGCTAAAGTAGGAGGGATTGGTTCTTGTGGACGCGAGTTATGTTGTTCAACTTGGTTAACAGATTTCCGTTCTGTTAGTACAGCTGCAGCACGTTATCAACAATTATCAATCAATTCTCAGAAATTAGCTGGACAGTGTGGGAAACTAAAATGTTGTTTAAATTTTGAATTAGATTCATATTTAGATGCATTGAATCATTTTCCATCAATGGAGAGTCGATTTGAAACTGAAAAAGGTTGGGCACATTGTGTGAAAGTAGATGTTTTCAAGAAAGAAATGTGGTTTGCTTATGACAAAGGTGGAATTATATGGTATAAATTTTCTGTAGATGATATTCAAGAATTTTTAGCGATGACAGCTAAAGGTAAAAAAACCCAGCCTTTAGAAGACTTAGCGAAAAATGTAGAAGAATCAAAACCAGATTTTTCTGATGTTATTGGAGAAGATTCATTAGAACGTTTTGAACGCAAAGAAAAACAGAACAAAAAACGTAAACGAATTAATAAGAACAATCAAAATTCTGGAAACGAAAAAGTTGCTGCTAATGCGAATAATCTAAAACCTCAGAAGGCAAAACAAAAACAGCCTAATGAAGCAAAAGATAAAACGAATCGTCCTGAAAATAAACAAGGTAAGAATCCAAATCAGTCGAAAAAGAATAATCAAATAAGACCGAATAAAAATTCGAATCCGAATCAGCAATCAAATCAGCCAAAAGAGAAGCGTAAGCCAACTCAGGTGAATGAGCAACAAGCTCAACCTAATACTGATCAACAAAAACCGCAAGGAAATAATCGCAATCAACAAAAGCGAAAACCGAATAATCCGAGCAATAATAGCCAACAAAACAATCAGGCTAATCAGTTAACTCAACAACCTAAAAAACAGCCTCAGCAAAATACACAAAATACTGAGCAAAATCCGAAAACAAAGGAGGAGAATCAAACCAATAATTCTCAACCGAATCCAAATAAATCGAAAAATCGAAATAAAAAAAGATTTAATCGTGGACCAAAACCAGATGATACGCAACAGTAGTTTGCTTTTTATTTTAGTCTTTTTGTTGTTTAGCTGCGAAGCAAAACATTATTATCAAGACACAAAAGATGTGAAAGACGAATGGAAAAGTAATCAACCTCAAACGTTTACGTTTGAGGTGAATGATCCTAAACCATCGGCTGTTAACATTGGATTTGTCTTAAGAAATAATACGTCGTATGAATATAGTAACTTATATTTGTTCACGAAATTCATCGATCCAAAAGGCAACGAAATGATTGATACTTTGCAGTATTACATTGCAAATCCTGATGGTAGTTGGATTGGAAAAGGAATGACAACAAAAGAAATGATGTTGGTTTACCGCGAAAATTTACCAATAAAAGACTCTGGTCGCTATCAACTAAAAGTTTGGCAAGGTATGCGAACAAAGAATTTGAAAGGAATCGAAGACATTAGTTTGATTGTTGATAAAGCTGAATAAAACAGAATGGAAAACAATAAAAATTCTAAAACAAGCAAAACTTCTAAAGCAAAAAAGAAGTTCAATAGCTTTTCATTTGCTAAAAAAATAATTGTAACCATTTGGGTACTATTTTTTGGCGCAATAATAGGAGTTTTCGGCATATTTTGGGCGACCTCTAACGGATGGTTAGGTGAAATTCCAAATGTTCGTGATTTAGAAAATCCTGATATTTATGTTTCGTCAGAAATTATTTCATCTGATGGCGTTTTATTAGATCGTTTCGAAGCAGAACGAAGAACCCCAATTGATTACAAAGATCTACCACCACATTTGGTAGATGCCTTGTTAGCAAAAGAGGATATTCGTTTCTTTGATCACTCTGGTGTAGACGTTAAAGCCGCTGCTCGTGCAATTACTTCGGGTGGTGATTCGGGTGGTGGATCTACGATTACACAACAGTTGGCAAAGCAATTGTACACAAAAGATCCTTCTTCTAACAAAGTAAAACGTGTTATACAAAAGTTAAAAGAATGGGTGACTTCTGTACAATTAGAGAAGTTATATACGAAAGAAGAAATTATTGCCATGTACTTTAATAAATTCGATTTTATTTATGGTGCAAAAGGAATTGAATCTGCTTCTAAGGTATATTTTAATAAAACAACAAAAGAATTAAACTTAGACGAAGCCGCAACTTTAGTTTCGATGTTTCAAAATCCAGTTGCTTATAATCCTGTAAAATATCCAGAAGTTTCGAAAGAAAAGAGAAATCTTGTATTGGATCAAATGATGAAATACAATAAAATTTCTCAAGCTGAAGGTGAAGCTGCAAAATCAGCTCCTTTAGTTACAGATAAGCAAGATATTATGAAACAAGACGAATCGCATTCAGCTTATTTCAAATCAGCTTTAAGAAAAGAGATTAAAGAATGGATGGTTGAATATGAGAAAGAAACAGGGAAATCATATAACCTTGAAAAAGATGGTCTTAAAATTTATGTCACATTAGATTCGAGAATGCAAGCTTTAGCTGAAGATGCAGTAAAAAAACATTTGAAAGTTTTGCAAGATCAATTTTTTGGAGAACAAAGAGGACGAAGTTTAGCACCATTTTATAATATTTCTGCAGATAAACGATTAAGAATTTTCAAGCAATCTATGCAACGTACAGATTTGTACAAGAAAATGAAAGCAGAAGGGAAGTCGGAAGCAGAAATAGAAACCGTTTTCACAACGCCCCGAGATTCTGTTAAGTTCTTTACATGGAACGGAATTCAATATAAAAAAGGAAAAACTTTAATGGATTCTATCGAATATCATAAACATATTTTACAAGCAGGTTTGATGTCGATGGATCCAAAAGACGGAACAATCAAAGCTTGGGTTGGTGGTATAGATTGGGATTATTTCAAATTTGACCACGTAAAACAAGCTCGTCGTCAAGTAGGTTCTACGTTCAAACCATTTGTTTATGCAACAGCGATTAATCAATTGGGATTAACGCCTTGTCATACCGTTTCGAACGAAAGAATCCCAGGGAATTGGTCTCCTCGTAATGCAAACGGTCGCTATGGAGGTTCTCAAGATTTGAGAACGGCATTGGCTTATTCTACAAATATTGTTGCAGCTCGTTTGATTATGCAAACAGGTACAGAACCTGTGATACAAATGACACGAGATTTAGGAGTTGAATCGCCAATCGTTAATGATCCTACTATTGCATTAGGTTCTGCCGACTTGTCTTTATACGAAATGGTTGGTGCGATGAGTGCTTTTGCTAATGGAGGAATTTACATTAAACCACAATTAATCTTAAGAATAGAAGATAAACAAGGAAAAGTAATCAAAGATTATACGCCTCAAACCAGAGAAGTAGTCAATGAAAATGTAGCTTACACGATGATTGATTTGATGAAAGGTGTTGTAGACAGAGGTTCAGGTGCTCGTTTGAGAAACCGTTATGGATTAACTGCTGAGATTGCTGGTAAAACAGGAACAACAAACGAAAACTCGGATGGTTGGTTTATGGGATTAACGCCTAATTTAGTAACTGGAGTTTGGGTCGGAGCAGAAGATCGATTTGCACATTTCGCAAGTACAGCAATAGGGCAAGGAGCGAATACGGCTTTACCTATTTGGGCCTACTATATGCAAGATGTGTACAAACAAGGAGGAAAATTTGGTGTAACTGCTGGAGATAAATTTGATAAGCCTAAGGATATCGAAAAACATTGGGATTGTTCAAATACCTATGGATTCCATCAGTATGATCAAAGCTATGATCCAGGACCTATAATCGAAGGAAGTGGAAGCGAAAGCGTAGGAGAGAACTATGAAATTCCTGAAGAAGAATAGAATAACAATTCATATTACAAAAATAGCCACTCAATTTGAGAGGCTATTTTGATTTTTATTCATCTTTATTTTCGTTTTCATTATCAAACTGATTGTTGTAAGCATCACGTTCTTGCGCTAATTTTTTTTCGCGTTGTTTCTTCATAAAATCTCTAATCGTCATATAAGTTAATAACACAACAAGAGCGGCAACTAAAAAATAATTGGCATAGGTAAATATAGTGGTAATCGTATCTGCGACTACATCTTCTGGCGTTGTGTCAACTTGCTCTTCCATAAAATTGTTTTACCTTATAAATTTAGAAAAAGGTTTTAACAAAACAAACAACAAATCGTATCTTTGTAGCTTATAGATTATAAGCAGATGAGTCATCCAAAAAGATATACAATTACAGCAGCGTTACCATACGCTAATGGTCCATTGCACATAGGTCATATGGCAGGTGTGTATGTTCCTTCTGATATTTATGCACGCTTTTTAAGACGTAAAGGAAAAGATGTAGCATTTATTGGAGGATCTGATGAACACGGTATTCCAATTACAATTCGTGCCAAAAAAGAAGGTGTTACGCCACAAGATATTGTTGATCGATACCACGAAAACATCAAAAGTACATTAGAAAATTTTGGTGTAACATTCGATATTTATTCTCGTACAACTTCAGCTAAACACAAAGAAGTTTCGCAAGATTTTTTCAAAACATTGTACAATAACAATAAGTTTACGGAAGAAATTACAGAGCAATTTTACGACGAAGAAGCACACGAATTTTTAGCAGATCGATACATTCGAGGAGAATGTCCAAAATGTCAAAATCCTGATGCCTATGGTGATCAATGCGAGAAATGTGGTTCAACATTAAGTCCAGAAGAGTTAATTAATCCACGTTCTGCATTATCGGGAAATACACCCATCAAAAAAGAAACAAAAAACTGGTATCTACCGTTAGATCAATACCAAGATTTCTTATCAAAATGGATTTTAGAAGGGCACAAAAACGATTGGAAATCGAGTGTTTATGGTCAAGTTAAATCATGGTTAGATGATGGTTTAAAACCTCGTGCTATGACGCGTGATTTGAATTGGGGAGTTCCAGTTCCTGTAGAAGGTGCAGAAGGAAAAGTAATGTATGTTTGGTTTGATGCGCCAATTGGTTATATTTCTTTTACGCAAGAATGGGCAGAGCAAAACGGTAAGAATTGGAAAGATTATTGGCAAAATGAAGAAACGAAATTAGTTCATTTCATCGGAAAAGATAATATTGTTTTCCACTGTATTATTTTCCCAACTATGATGAAAGCGCATGGTGATTACATTATGCCAGACAATGTCCCTGCAAACGAATTTTTAAATTTAGAAGATGACAAAATTTCAACATCTCGTAATTGGGCTGTTTGGGCGCACGAATATTTAGAAGATTTCCCTGGTCAACAAGATACATTGCGTTATGTGTTGACGGCGAATATGCCAGAAAACAAGGATAATAACTTTACATGGAAAGATTTTCAAACAAAAAATAATTCTGAATTAGTTGGAATTTTAGGAAACTTTATCAACCGTGTAATGGTTTTATCACACAAATATTACGAGGGAATTGTTCCTTCAAAAACAATCGAATTTGAAGAATTAACAGAAATCAAATATTTTGCAAAACGTATCGGAGATCATTTAGAAAAATATGAATTTCGCGCAGCGCTAACAGAATATATGAATTTAGCTCGTCTTGGAAATCAATTTTTACAAGCACAAGAACCTTGGAAAAAAGGAGATGATGCAGAAGCTGTAAAAGGTATTATGTATGCTGCAACGCAAATTTCTGCTGCATTAGCTCAGTTAGGTGAACCTTTTATTCCATTTGCATCGGAAAAAATGTTAGCGATGATGAACTTAGAGAAAATGTCATGGAACGAATTAGAATCGACGGATGAATATGTTCAAGCAGGTCATCAATTAGGGAAATCGGAATTAATTTTTGCGAAAATTGAAGACGAAGCCATCGAAGCACAAATCAATAAATTAAACGAAAGTAAAGTTAAAAATAACATGACAAACCCAAACGCAGAACCTCAAAAGGAATTGATTTCTTTTGATGATTTTCAAAAAATGGATATCCGTATAGGAACTATTTTAGAAGCGAAAAAAGTGGAGAAAGCGGATAAATTGTTCGAACTAAAAGTAGATACTGGAATGGATGTTCGTACAATTGTTTCTGGTATTGCAGAACATTTTACGTTAGAAGAAATCGTTGGGAAACAAGCAATGGTTTTAGCAAATTTAGCACCTCGTAAAATTCGTGGAATCGAATCGAACGGAATGTTATTATTTGCGGATAAAGCAGACGGAAAATTAACGTTTGTGAATCCAGAAGAAGAAACGCCAAATGGTGTGCAAGTTGGATAAACTTAGATTTTAGCTATAAGTATTGAGATATTAGAAAGCCACTTCATCGAAGTGGCTTTTATTTTGACAATTATCTTATCCTTCTTTCTTCCATTCTTTAATTGAAGAATTGTAAACGTTTGATTCTCCAATACTCAATCCATACCAAATAATATAGACCGAATCGTTTTCTTTTTGATAAAAAACAGGGCTATCCATTTCTTCTGACAATCCAAGTTCTCTAACATTCTCTGGAATTCTATTATTTACTTTTCGAAAATTTTCAACCTTTTCTAATAATTCCTTAGCAAATTTTTCTTTCTTACTTTTGAAACTACAACTATAAAATCCTCTTAAAAAAGATAATAAAACAAAAAAAGTTATTCTAACCTTCATCCCTAAACATTCTCAGGAAAAGTAAACGAATCGCGTGCATTCATTTTTTCTTCCACAATTTTGCGTTCTTGTGCAATCAATTTATCTTCTTCTGTTGGAAATTGAAAAATTCCAGAATGTGTACTTTCAATCCGTTTTAAAACCTGATAAGCAGCCAAAGCTTTTTCCGAATTATTTTGATTGATATACACTCGGATTGCTTTCATAAAAGACAAGATATTTTTCTTTTTCAATTCATCTGCTAACAAAAACTGATCGCGTTCTTCGTTGATTTCTAACAATGTTGATAAATTGTTGTCATCAATTTTGTAGTACGATTGTAACATTTGATTGAAAATAATCAAGAAACCATCGTCAGAATTGCCTATCTCCATAGAAATAATTCGCGCCAATGTTTTGTTTAATTCTTGAATATATTTTGAAATAAAATCTTGTTTAATCATCTTAATCTAATTTTTTAGACAGCTTTTCGATTGTTTTCGAAGCATTTTTACCTTCATATAAAATCTTATGAACCGCGTTGATAATTGGTGCTTTTATCTGATATTGTTCATTCATTATCGCCACACCTTTTGTTGCGTAATAACCTTCAGCAACCATATTCATTTCCAAAATAGCAGATTTTACGGTATAGCCTTTTCCAATCATATTTCCGAACATTCGGTTTCGCGAGAAGAATGAATAACCTGTAACCAACAAATCGCCTAAATAAGCAGAATCGTTAATTTTACGTTTTACAGGACTTACTGTTTTTAGAATATGATTCATTTCTCGGATTGCATTACTCATCAAAACTGCTTGAAAATTATCGCCATAGCCCAAACCATGTGCAATACCAGCCGCAATAGCGTAAATGTTTTTTAATACAGCACCAAATTCAGTTCCGTATATATCGTTTGAGAGCTTTGTTTTGATAAAATCACACGCTAAACAATCGGCAACAATTTGTGCTTTTTCTTTTTCTTGTGCTGCAATTGTTAGATAAGAAAGTCGCTCTAATGCTACTTCTTCTGCGTGGCAAGGACCACTTACAATTCCTAATTGTTCTTCTTTTAAGTCGAAGTTTTCAAACAAATATTGTCCGACCAATTGATAATGATCAGGAATAATTCCTTTTATTGATGTTACCACAAATTTATCTGTTAATGGAACAGTTAATTTACTCAAACAATCGGCTACGTAAATAGATGGTACAACAATGAAAATAATATCAGAATTGGCTACAACTTCGTTGATATCTGTTGATATTTTTAGTTTTTCTGATTTAAACTCAACATCAGTCAAATAATTTGGATTGTGTCTATTACGCTCCAAATGGCCTTTTACGTATTCATCTTTTACCCACCAGTTGAAAGTTTCAAGGTTTTTATTCAGCATTTTTGCAATCGCAGTTGCCCAGCTTCCATTCCCTATTAATCCAACTTTACGATTAGATAACTCTATCATAATATATGTATTGAACAGACAAAGTTAATTAATTTGTAGCTTCGGTATTTTGAATTTTACAAAAAGAACATCAATTTTGTATAAATTTTAACGGCCTTGTACAAAAAACTTTTTAGTGAGACCATTATTTATGGTATTGGCTCAATTTTGCCGAGATTAATCATGTTTGCATTGACACCATTTATTATTGGTAAAACTGCAGAAGGAGATTTCTCTATTTTCGGTCAGCTGTATGCTGCTGTCTCATTTCTTAATGTGATTTTGACATTTGGTTTCGAAACAGCATTTTTCAGATATGCTACAGAAGAAAGTTTGTATCAAAAAGTATTGAATACATCTTTTTGGTTTATGACTTTAACTTCATCTGTTATGATGGTGTTGTTGTATGTTTTTTTACAACCTTTGGCAGATTTTGCCAATTACACCGATCATCCCGAATACCTTTTATGGTTTGGTTGGATTGCTTTCTTTGACACCCTTTGTGTTATTCCGTTTGCTGTTCTTCGTTTCAAGAATCGGCCAATTTTATACTCCAGCATAAAAGTTTTTCAGAACGTATTTCAAGCGATTTTAACCATCGTTTTATTGTACTACGTATCTTTTGATGTTATGAATGGATTAGGGTTTGATAATACAATTTCATATCCATTTATCTCAAATTTAATTGCAAGTATTCTTGGTTTTATATTGTTGTTTGGTGTGATTCGTCAAGTACAATTTAAGTTTGATAAACCTTTATTCAAAACGATGTTTATATACGCTTATCCCCTTATGATTGCTGGTTTGGGTTATGTTTTGAACGAAAATTTTGATAAATTAGTTCAACGACAATTTATTGATGAAGATGCTGCAGGTTCCTACGCGGCATGTTATAAATTAGCGACTTTGATGACGCTTTTTGTTACAGCCTACCGAATGGGAATCGAACCATTCTTTTTTAAAGTTGCTAAAAAAGGAGATGCAAAACAGATGTATGCCAATATCCTTTTCTTTTTTAGTATTATTTGTAACATTGTAATTCTCGGAATATTAGCAAACATCGATTGGATCAAGCAACTGTTCATTATCAAATCATCTTATTGGATTGCGTTGGATATTGTTCCAATTATTTTAATTGCTAATTTATTTTTTGGAATTTATTACAACCTTTCAACATGGTATAAAGTCACAGATAGAACAAATATCGGAACTATAATTTCATTAATTGGAGGTGCAATCACCATTATATTAAACATCCTCTTATTACCAAAATATGGATTTATGGTTTCTGCATGGACGACTTTAATTGCTTATGGTGTAATGATGGTGATTTCGTACATTTGGGGACAGAAAGTTTATCCGATTCCTTACAAAGTCAATAAAATATTATTTTATATGGGAATTGCAATCGCATTAGGTTGGACAAATTATTTTGTGCTTGATTCTAATTTGATTATTGGTAATCTAATTCTAATCGTGTACATTGCATTTATTGCTTTAGCAGAAAGAAATACACTCAAAAAATTAAGAAAATAAAGATGAAAGTAAAAGTTATTAACATCTCAAAACACGCTTTACCAGAATATAAAACAGCTTTATCTGCTGGAATGGATTTAACAGCTAATATTGATGCTCCAATCGAGTTAAAACCTTTAGAAAGAAGACTTATTCCAACAGGTTTGAGTATCGAATTGCCTGCAGGTTATGAAGCGCAAGTTCGACCTCGTAGTGGAATGGCGTTAAAACATGGCTTAACTTGTCTTAATTCTCCTGGTACAATTGATGCAGATTATCGTGGTGAAATTGGGGTTATTTTAGCAAATGTTTCGAATGAAGCTGTAACAATCAACGATGGAGAGCGTATTGCACAATTAGTGATTGCAAAACACGAAACTATTGAATGGGAAGAAACTCAAAACTTAAATGAAACTGAACGCGGAGCTGGTGGTTTCGGTAGTACAGGAAAACAATAAAAATATCATTCTGACTCGTTTCAGAATCGCATTAAAATTAAAAAGAGAAAGTTTGTCATTCTGAGCTTGTCGAAGAATCTAAGATAGAATTAATTTAACTATCAATTATAAACTATCAATCTAACAAAAATATTTTTACAAATAAAATGAAAATTATTATCCCAATGGCAGGACGTGGTTCACGTTTGCGCCCTCATACATTAACAACACCAAAACCTTTAATTCCAATTGCAGGTAAACCAATTGTTCATCGTTTAGTAGAAGATATCGCAAAAGTATGTTCAGAAAAAATTGATGAAATTGCATTTGTAATTGGTGATTTTGGCGATGAGGTTGAAGCTGATTTAATTTCGATTGCAGAAAAATTAGGAGCAAAAGGAACAATTTGTCACCAATTAGAACCACTTGGAACAGCGCACTCTATTTGGATGGCGAAAGAAGCTTTAGACGGACCAACAGTAGTTGCATATGCAGATACATTATTCCGTGCAGATTTCAAATTGGATATGGAATCGGATGGCGTAGTTTGGGTAAAACAAGTCGAAAATCCTTCTGCTTTCGGAGTTGTGAAATTAGATGAGCAAAATGTAATCACGGATTTTGTTGAAAAACCAAAAGAATTTGTTTCTGATTTAGCAATTATCGGGATTTATTTTTTCCGTGATGGACAAAAATTATACAAAGAGATTGAATATTTATTAGAGAATGATATTCAGAAAGGAGGTGAATATCAATTGACAGATGCATTAGAAAATATGCGTGCTGCAGGAGATAAATTTACGCTTGGTAAAGTTGACGAATGGATGGATTGTGGTAACAAAGCAGTTACTGTTGATACAAACACACGCGTGTTGAACTTGGATAAAGAAGATTTTAAAGGCGTTTCAGCAACTGCAACAATCGAAAATTCTTTAATCATTGAACCATGTTTTATTGGGGAAAATGTCGTGATTAAAAACTCAAAAATTGGACCTTTTGTATCATTGGGAAATGGAACGGTTATTGAAAACTCGAATATTGACAATAGTTTGATTCAAGAAAATTCAACGATTAGTAATGCTAATTTAACAGATACAATGATCGGAAATAATGCCAAATATTTTGGTGTTTCGCGTAGTATCAGCTTAGGAGATTACTCTGAATTGGATTTCAAGTCACACGAAGCTTAATAAAATATGATCAAGAAATTAACGTATATCTTTTGCTTAGGAATACTTGCAACAGCTTGTAGCACACAGAAATTAGCAAAAGTTGAGAAAGATAATAAGACAGAAGTTGTATCCGCTTCGGCAAAAATTATTCAACAAACATTGTCTAAAAAATCGTCGTTCAAAGACTTGACGATTAAGGCAAAAGTTATAGCAGATTTGGGAGATGCTAACGCTACGATTGCTGTAAAAAATGGACAAAAGATATGGGTTAATGCAACAAAATTTGGTTTTACAGGTGCTCGTTCATTAATTACACCAGACGGTTTCGCTGCTTATGAAAAAATCGGAGGAACGTATTACGAAGGCGATTTTACGATAGCGAATAAATTATTGAAAGTTGATTTTATCGATTATCAAAAATTACAAAATTTGATGTTAGGAAAAGTTTTCGTTGACCTAAATCCGACAGATTACACAGCAAGTTTTGCAAATAATCAATACACAATTACCTATAATAAAAATCAAGCAATTGTTGCTTCTCCAACAGAAGGAGAATATATTCAAACTTATATTTTTGACAATGGTTTTAGATTAATCGAAGCTCATTTGAAAGATCCAAAACGCAAGATGGAAGTAGATTTGACTTATAACAATTGGGTAAAAGCTGGCGCAGAGGAATTTCCGAAAAATGTTAAAATTATTATAAAAGATAAAAAAACGCGCCAAGTAGAGTTGGAATATAATAGTTTTACGTTTCAGGAAACGAACACACCGTTCTCTATTCCAGATGGGTATAAGAAAAAAGATATAAAATAATGAAGTTTGTTTTATCAACGATACTTTTAACGTTGTCATTATCAGTGTTTGCGCAAGTTCCGTACAATAAAGCGAACTTACAAAAACAGAATGCTCAACTAAAAAAAGAGATTATAAATTTAAACAAACAACTCGAGGTTAATAAGAAAAATTCGAAGTTAAATGTTGAATATGTACAGAATTTGACGAAAAAAATTCAAGTTCAATCTAAGTTAGTCAACAATTTATCAAAAGAAAAACGCTTTATCGAGGACGAAATTTATTTAACTCAATTAGAGATTAATAAGCTTTCGCGCGAGTTGGTTGAGCTTAAAAAAGAATACAAACAGGTTTTAGTTCGTGCATACAAGAATAAATCTGTCGAAAATAAATTACTTTTTGTGCTTTCTTCTAAAAGTTTAGGAGAGGCATATCGTCGTATCAAGTATTTAGAGAAATATTCCGCTTTCCAATTGGGACAAGCCAATGAGATTATTGGTAAACAAACGGATATTCAAGCAAAAAAAGCGCAGAAAGAAAAAGCAAAAGACGAGAAAGAAAAAGTACTTTCACAACAAACTTTGTTTAGTCAAAACTTAGAAAAAGAACGATTATCTAAGGAAAAAGCTGTTGAAGAATTCCGTAAAAACGAAGGAGTAATCGCTGCAGAAATTAATGCTAAAGAAGCGCAACAACGTCAAATAGATGCTCAGATTAAAGCCATTATTGAAGAAGAAATTCGTCAAGCGAAAATTAGAGCAGAAAAAGATTTGAAAGATTGGAACGAAGCCAAGCGAGGAAATTCGATTGCATCATACAACGAATATTTGCGAGATAATCCAAAAGGTGATTATGCAAAATCTGCACGTACTGCAATTTTAAGAATTGAAAACGATGCAAAAGCATGGAATATTGCACGTTCTGCACATACAAAACAAGCGTATCAATCTTATCTTAAACATCATCCAACAGGAAGTTTTGTTTCTACGGCTAAAACAGAAGTCGCAAAATTTGAGCAATTAGAACGTGAGGCAGAAGAAGAACGTCAACGCATTATTGCACAGCGTAAGGCAGAAGAAGAAGCTCGATTAAAAGTTCAGAAAGAAGAAGATGCCCGTAAGATTGCAGCAGCAAAAGCTGAAGCAGAGCGTAAAGCAAAGATAGAAGCAGAACAAAAAGTAGTAACTAAAGTTCCAGAAAAAGAACGTGTCGTAAAAGTAGATGCTGTAAAACCAGCAGAAACACATGCTGAACGTCCAGATTCGGAAGGAATTTCAGGAGAATTTTCATCAAACAAAGGGCGTTTACCTTGGCCTGTTGATAAAGGAACTGTCGTAAGTCGTTTTGGTTCAAATTCGCATCCTATTTTATCTAATATTACAACCCAGAATAGTGGAGTTGATATTTCAACTTATCGTGGAGCACAAGCACGTGCTGTTTACGAAGGAGTTGTACAAGCTGTCATGGCTGTTTCTGGAAATGGTAAATCTGTCTTAGTAAGACATGGATCTTATTATTCAGTTTATACTAACTTATCAAGTGTAAGTGTTTCTAAAGGAGATGATGTAAAACGTGGTCAATCTTTAGGAATCATCTACACAAGTGGAGACGGAGAAACTATAATGAATTTCCAAGTTTGGAGTGGAACAACAAAACAAAATCCTGCACTTTGGGTAGCGGGAATGTAATAAATAAATTATATATTTGCATTAAAATCAATTCAATATGGGAATGTTAGGAGGTAAAGAGTGGATAGTAATTCTATTGTTTGTATTACTATTATTCGGGGGTAAAAAAATTCCTGAATTAATGCGCGGTTTAGGTTCTGGATTAAATGAATTTAAAAAAGCAACTCGCGAAGATAACAAGCCAGAAGACACAACTTCTGAAAAGAAAGAAAATTAAATTATCTTTTTAATTAAATAAAAAGGCATTGTAGTTGAACAATTTTGATTACAATGCTTTTATTTTATAAACACATACAAAACATGAAATTTACAGATAAAGCTTGGTCAATTTTTAATCAAAGTATTAATGATTATCACCAATACGATGATGTAAATCGTCAAATCGAGAATCCATATAGCGAGGAAGATTTAATCGCTCACTTATTGTACAAAAAGAATTGGATTGATACCGTTCAGTGGCATTTAGAAGACATTATTCGTAACCCTGAAATTGATCCAGTTGAAGCATTAAGCTTAAAACGTTGGATTGATAAATCAAACCAAGAGCGTACGGACATGGTAGAATATGTGGATAGCTGGTTTTTACAACAATACGCAGATGTAGATGTAAAAGCAGATGCTACATATAACACAGAGTCTCCTGCTTGGGCAGTCGATCGTTTCTCGATTTTATCGCTAAAAGTGTATCACATGAAGCAAGAAGCAGAACGTGAAGATGCTACAGCTGAACACAGAGCTGCTTGTCAAGCTAAATTGGATGTTTTGAACCAACAACATCATGATTTATCAACTGCGATAGAAGAATTATTGGCTGATTTTGCTGCTGGAAAAAAATACATGAAAGTGTACAAACAAATGAAAATGTATAATGACGAGGACTTGAATCCTGTTCTTTATGCAAATAAAAAATAGATTTCACTTTTAGCTGAAATACAAAAACTCATCTTTTTTTTAAGATGAGTTTTTTTTTACCCAAAACTTATTCGGTGAATCTAAAAAATAAAAAGTATTTTTATAGTTACTGTAAAATTAAACACATGAGAAAAAATTATTTTAAACCTTTTATTTTAGGTTTGAGTTTCTTTTCAGTTTCAGTTTTTGGTCAACAAGAGAAACCAAAATACGATTACCAAGAAGCTTTCAAACCTTTTTTTTATCAAAATAACGCAACAGAAACTCGTTCGGCAAGTGGAAAACCAGGTCATAATTATTGGCAAAATCGCGCGGATTATAACTTGAATGTAAGTTTGAACGAAGAAAAAAATGAAATATCCGGAACTTCGGAGATTACGTATACTAATAATAGTTTTGATGATTTAGATTTTTTGTGGTTACAATTGGATCAAAATTTATTCAAAACAGACTCTCGTGGAAGTGCATTATTACCAATGTCTGGTAGCCGATACGGTGATGCTACTTCTCAGTTTGAAGGTGGTTATAAAATCAAATCTGTACAAATAGACGGAAAGGAAGCAAACTATACCATTTCTGATACACGCATGCAAATTGACTTGGTGAATCACTTGAAAGCAAGAGGTGGTAAAACCAAAATAAAAGTAGAGTATTCGTTTGTTTCACCAGATTATGGCGCAGATCGAATGGGTGTTGAATCAACTAAAAATGGTAAAATTTTTACAATGGCTCAATGGTTTCCTCGCATGGCTGTTTACGATGATATCATGGGATGGAATACATTACCCTATTTAGGGCCTGGAGAATTCTATTTGGAATATGGAGATGTAACTGCAAATATTACAGTGCCTTCTACGCATTATGTGGTTGGTTCGGGAGAATTATTGAATGAAAACGAAGTTTATTCGAAAGAAGAAGTGAATCGTTGGAACAAAGCAAAAGCGAGTGATAAAACCGTTATTATTCGTTCTGCTGATGAGGTAAACAAATCGACAAAAGTTGCAAAAGGAACAAAAACGTGGAAATTTAAAATTCAAAATACGCGCGATTTTGCTTGGGCTTCATCATCTTCGTTCATCTTAGATGCAGCAAAAATTAATCTTCCAAGTGGTCAAAAATCGTTGGCAATTTCGGCTTATCCTGTAGAAAGTGATGGCGAAGCAGCTTGGGGAAGATCAACAGAATATACAAAAGCATCCATTGAGCATTATTCGAAACAATGGTCAGAATATCCTTATCCAGCGGCTACAAATGTTGCGGGAAATGAGGGCGGAATGGAATATCCGGGAATTGTATTTTGCCACATGAACTCGAAAGGAGAAAGCCTTTGGGGTGTTACAGATCACGAATTTGGACACATTTGGTTTCCAATGATTGTAGGTTCTAATGAACGCGTTCATGGTTGGATGGACGAAGGTTTCAATACGTTTATTAATGATATTTCAACAAAAAATTTTAACAACGGAGAGTACTATAAAAAACAATCGTTGCAACGAATGGGAGGGTTTTTATTTGGCGAAAACTTAGAACCTGTTACCACACAACCAGATAATATGCGCGAACGTAATATCGGGACGTTGTTGTATTACAAACCTGGAATTGGAATGAGAATTTTGCGTGAAACGATTTTAGGAGAAGAAAGATTTGATAAAGCTTTGCGTCAATACATTAAATATTGGGCGTTTAAACATCCAACGCCAGAAGATTTTTTCCGTACGATGGAAAATGTTTCGGGAGAAGAATTATCGTGGTTTTGGAGAGGTTGGTTCTTGAATAAATGGACAATTGATCAAGGAATTAACAGTGCAAAATATGTAGATGGGGATTATAAAAAAGGCTTGATTTTAAAAGTCGAAAACTTTGGTCAATTACCAATGCCAACAACTATTCAAGTCAATTTTAAAGATGGAACTTCGCAAGAAGTAAAACTACCAATCGAAGTTTGGAAGCGTAATACAGAATGGACATTCAAAGTGCCTTCTACAAAAGAAGTGACAACTGTACAACTTGATCCAAAAGGTGCCTTACCTGATACAGATCTTAAGAATAACACATTCAATATGGCTGATGCAAAACCTATTGAAAAGATTAATACAAAAGATTACGAAGGAACATATACGAATAAGGAAATAGACGCATCTTTTTTATTGATTTCGGAAAATAGTAAGTTGAGTTTAACATTTGTTGGTCAAAATATTCCGTTAGAATATTTAGGAGATAATAAATTTAATAACGAACAAGCAGGAGTTGAATTGATTTTTGCGAAAGATAAAAAATCATTCACCTTAGAAGAAGGTGGTCAAAAATTTGAGTTTACGAAGAAGTAATTTTGTTTAAGTGACAAAAAATAATAAAACTAAAAAACCACTTCGCAAGAAGTGGTTTTTAGTTTTGAAATTATTTTGTTGTTGTACTTTCAGGTTTTAAATACAAATCGAAGTAATCTGTAATTTTTTGCATTAAATGTACACGATCTTTTCCACGAACATTATGCTCATGTCCAGGATAAATAAAGTAATCCATTTGAACACCATTCTTAACAGCTTCACGAACAAAATCAACCGAATGTTGCCAAACGACAACTGGATCTTGTGCTCCGTGAATCATTAATAATTTACCTTTCAAATCTTTTGTACGATTAATTAAATTTGATGTTTTGTAACCTTCTGGGTTATCTTGTGGCGATTCCATGTAACGTTCTGTGTACATAATTTCGTATTGTGTCCAATCTAAAACAGGTCCACCAGCAACGCCAACTTTGAAAACGTCAGGTTTACGTAACATAAAGGATGTTGTCATAAATCCACCATAAGACCACCCATGAATTCCCATACGATCTGCATCTACGAAAGGCAATGTTTTTAAGAAATCTACACCTTTCATTTGGTCATTCATTTCAGTTGTTCCTACATTTCCGTGAATGGCTTGCTCAAATTTTAACCCTCTATTTGCCGATCCACGTCCGTCCATTGTAAACACAACGTAGCCTTTTTCTGCTAAATGATCGTACCAAAGATTTCCTGTTGCAGGAAAACGATTGGTGATTAATTGTGCGTGAGGACCATTGTATAAATAAACGATAACTGGATATTTCTTCGATTGATCAAAGTTGGTTGGATAAATTAATTTTCCATACAAATCTGTTCCATCATCTGCTTTTAACGTTATATTTTCAACTTTTGCCGTATTGTAATTTGCTAAAGGATTTTGAGCAGTTAAAATATTTTGTTTTAACTTTCCATTTGCTGCAATTACATCAATTTTACGAGGCGTGTTATCATTGCTCCAGTTATCCACAATATATTCACCGTTCGATGAAACTGAAACATTATGTGTTCCTGCATCTGTAGTGATTTTACGTAATTTGCCATTCTCCCAATTTACCGCATATAACTGACGTTCTTTTGGAGAATCTTTTGTCGTCATGACTAACAACTCTTTTTTCTTTGCATTTTCACCAACAAGATCTGTTACAATCCAATCGCCCTTTGTAATTTGGTTCAATAATTTTCCATCTGTATTGAAACGATACAAATGCATAAAACCATCACGTTGCGACCACCAAACAAACTCGTTCGTTTTTCCTGGAATAAAATGCAATTCATTTTGAGGCTCTACATATTTTGCATCATCTTCCTTGAATAATGTTTTAATCAATTTCCCTGAAATAGCATCATATTGATTCAATTCCATGTGTTTTTGATTACGAGAAAGTAAAGCAATATAAATATGTTTTTCGTCTGGTGACCAAGTAACAGAAGTTAAATAATGGTCAACTTCTGGTTGAGTTTCTAAGAAAATCGTTTTTTGTGTTGATGGATTATAAACTCCTAATCTAACGGTGTGATTTTTTGTTCCAGCAAACGGATATTTGATGTTTTTGTTTACTGCAGGTTGTACCGACCAATCGATTATTGGATAATCAGTTACCACCGTTTGATCCATTTTGTAAAATGCAACTAAATTTCCTTTTGGAGAAATGAAAATTCCTTTGTGAATCCCAAATTCATTTTGATGAACTGATTTTCCATTCACAATTTCATATTTTCCGTCTTTGGTAATTTGATGTGTTTTTCCAGCTTTATCAACAAAAAATAAATTGTTATCAATTACATATCCAGCTTGATTATTGGTTGCATCAAATTCTACATTTTCTGCATTATCAGGTAATTTTAACCAATCAGCTTGTTGACCAGAAGTTGTAATTGTTTTGTAACCTGTTTTTGTAGAAAAATAAGCTTGTTTATCATTGATCCAATTTAAAGAAGGAATTCTTTTATTCTCAAACTGAGAACTTCTAAAAATCGTATCTGTTTTAAGAGAAGGAACTTCTTTTTTGATTAAAGCTTCTCCGTATGATGTTTTTACATTTTGCGTAAATGCATTCTGATTTGGAATCCATTGTACTTGATTTAGATTCTCGATACGTAAATTCGTCGATAATCCAAGTACAGCATCCTCCATTGTGATGTTCTTTTTCTGAGCAAGTAAACTCGCGCTCAGTAAAAGCGTACTCAATAAAATTGTTTTTTTCATGTGTGATTTCTATTTCAAATATTGCCCAAGGGCTTCTAAGTTTTTCTTCTCGTTTCCAATAAAAATTTTATCTCCGTCTACTACGACAGGACGTTTTAGAAACGTATAATCTGATAAAATATAATTTTTGATAGCCTCTTCAGAAAGTTCTTGATCTTTCAATCCTAATTTTTTGTAATTCTGAGCACGACGCGAAAATAGAGCTTCATAGCTTCCTGCTAAATCTTTCATTTCAGCTAATTCTTCTTCAGAAATTGCAGTAGATTTAATTTCATGTAAATCAAAACCCGTAAAATCTAACTCTTTCATAATACGTTTGCAGGTATCACACGTTTTCAAAAAAAATATTTTCTTCATTTCTCAAAATCTTTGGTTTTGTAAAGATAAATAAGATTCATTTGATAATATTATCGTTCTATTAAAATAAAAAAACTAGACTTTAATGAGTCTAGTTTTTTATAATTTATTTTAACATCCAATCAATGTTTGCTTCTGAAGAATTCATTACTAAATTTAATGGCTTCGGCATTACCTGAGGTCCAACAGCATACATAAACTTAACTTTTTCTATTGGTACAGTTAAAAATGTTGATGAAGGACTTCCTCCTATAACTGCTATTTGATCTTGAAAGTACCAAAAAAACACTTCAAAAGGCATATAAGGTAAAATAGTTAAGTTAGGATACTTTTGTTCATACATCTGCCACTGATTGTCGGCAGGATGCCTTGAGAAAAATATATCATATTCGCTTGAATATTTTTCCATTGTTTTGTCTATAACAGTTTCTAAACTAGCAGAATTAACCGTTGAGATAATAACTAAATTCTTTTTTGGAGATTTATTAAGCATTGTATTTATGGCCTTATGATCTAAACCTACCATTTTTAAGAAAGTATTCTTTTTATCTTGCGATAAGCTATTCAGTAATTCATAAGGAGGGATATTAATCGTATTCATAAGAGGTATTTGCGTCTTTACATACGAATCTTCTGTTTCCAATAAATCAGGGAATTGTAAAAAATATCTAAAATTTGGTTTAGTAGATATTGGCCAAGGCCAATCCCAAGACTCAAACTCTGGAATAGCCTTGTTAGATAAATTCTTTTTTCCTTTATTACCCCAATTTAGATTGTTAATTTCATTTATTGTATTTTTCCAATGCCCCTCTGCTTGTCCAGAACTTCCATATCTCTTATAAAATTCATTATAAGAACCTGTACCATCAGTAAGTAAAGTGACTTTTACTCGAGAACTATCAATACCTTGAGAAATAAACCAATCATATCCAATCCTAACTCTAAAATCGTCCACATATAATCCAAATACAGCATTTGGATTCTCAGCGTTAATTTTTAAAATTTTAGCTTTCATATAGTCCCTCATAGCGTTTTGTACATCATTACCTCCAAGATTTATGGGAGTTGCATAAGAAGGAAGATATTGAGGATCGTATGTGTTATTTCTTTCATAAAATACAAAACTAGGAACTTCATGTGTCAATAGATGTAAACCTGCGTAAAGTGTTGGTAAAGTTCCAAAAGTTACATAGAAATTATGTGTTGTATCTTCAAATCCAGTATTAGCAGAACTTTGAGAAACAATGAAATTAAACGGTTTTTCTCCTCCAAAATCAAAAGAAATTATTCCATTTCTCGCTTGAAGCCTATTTTCAGAAATAATTAATTTTACAATAGATTTTCCTTTTTCTCCATCTATTTTATTTAAAGAAATCCATTCAAAATCTTTAGTAAGTTTCCATGAGCTATTAGATTCTACAGTAAGTTCTATTTCTTGTTCATTACTATTTAAGGAAATAAAATCAGAACCTTCATTAATTTGGATTGAAGGCAGTAATTTGGATTGTTTAATCTCTAAAACATCTTTTACTTCATTTCCTTTACCATATAAATATATTTTACCATTTCTTGATAAATCTGATTCATTTTTTAAAAAATTAATAATAAGTTTTCCTTCGAATTTTTGTAATTGAATCCATTCTTCTTTTGAATCAACTCTCCAGTCTACATTCGATATAACTTCTACATCTAAAGAGGAAGAATAATCTCCAATAGTTATCTGCTTATTTTCTAATAAAAAACGAGTTAAAGAGTTGTAATTATTATCGTCATTACAATTAATAATTGATAATCCGATCAAAATAGAAGAAAAATAAAAAAAAATCTTCCTTTTCAGTTTGAGTAATTTCATGTGTTTAAATTTTTAAGTTTTGCAAAGTTAGAAATTAATTTATTGGACATCTAATATTTTTTACATTTGTATAATGGTTATTAGATTAAATAAGTATATCAGCGATAGTGGTTTTTGTTCGCGACGCGAAGCAGATCAATACATCGAAAATAGATTGGTTCAGATTAATGGAAGAGTTGCAAAAATAGGTCAATTTGTAGGACCAAATGATGTTGTAACTGTGAAAGGAGTTGAAATAGAACCACGTGAAAAAGAAAACGCTGTTTATATTATGTTGAATAAACCTGTGGGCGTAACATGTACTACAGATCCTACAGATCCTGATAATATAGTTGATTTTCTATCGTTTGGAGAACGCATTTTCCCGATTGGTCGTTTAGATAAAGATTCGCAAGGGTTGATCTTATTAACGAGTGATGGTGATATTGTGAATAAAATTTTGCGTGCTGGAAATAACCACGAAAAAGAATATATCGTAACAGTTGATAAACCTATTACTGATGAATTTTGTGAACGTATGTCGAAAGGTGTTCCGATTTTAAATCAGGTTACAAAAAAATGTAAAATAGAAAAAGTTAGTTCAACCGTTTTTAAAATTACTTTGATCCAAGGTTTAAACAGACAAATTCGTCGTATGTGCGAGTATTTTGGGTATTCGGTGAAAAAGTTAGAACGTGTTCGAATTATGAACTTAACGTTGAATGTTCCGCTTGGTCAATACCGAGATTTAACATCAGAAGAATTAGCAGAATTAAATCGATTAACAGCCGACTCTGAAAAACATGCTGAAAAAACTCAACAGCAAAAGTCAAAGAAATCATCTGCGAAGAAAACCAAAGAAATTTCACCAGATTTTAAAGATTCGAAAGGAAAATCAATCAAAAAACCAGCAAAAAAACCAACAACGCAAGCAAGAGTTGGAAAAAGTAAACCGCCAACGAATACCAAAGGAGGAAAATTTGGAAAAAGAAGATAAATACTAAAGACGATTCATCATAAGGTGAGTTGTCTTTTTTTATAGATAATTAATTTCTTTACTTAAGATTTACAAAGTTTCAATATCTTTATGATGTAAAATCTTAAAAACACATGAAGAAAATTGTTTATTCATTATTGTTTTTAGCGATGACAATAGGAACATCGGTAAAAGCACAAGAAAATGTTACGTTTCAATTACCGCCTCAAGAAATCTTGCAATTAGCGGAGGCAGATATGCCACCATCAATTTCTACGGATCGTAAAGCAGAGAATGCTTTTTTATCGTACAGAAGTCGTTACAAAACGATTAATGAATTGTCAGAAACAGAGTTACGTTTAGCAGGGTTGCGAATTAATCCTGTAACGAATATTAATTCGCGTGAAACATTTAGTGAGAAAATCACTTTTTTTGATTTAAAAACTTCAAAAGAAAAATCGATAGCTGGTTTACCTGCAAAAGGACGTTTTTCGAATCAATCTTGGAACAAATCTCAATCTAAATTTGCGGTTACAAATACTACAGATAAAGGAGTAGAATTGTGGGTGATTGATGTTAAAAATCAATCGGCAACAAAAGTTTACGAAGATAAATTGAATGCAAACTTAGGTCGTCCTTTTAGTTGGGTTTCTGATAGTGAGCTGATTGTTAATGTAATTCCAGCTTCTAAAAAAGCGTTAATTGATACAAAAGATGCAATCGCAACAGGACCAACAGTTTCTGTAGCTGACGGAAAAGAAGCTCAAAATAGAACTTACCAAGATTTGTTGAAAAATAAAACAGATGAGTTTAATTTCGAGCAATTAGCTATTTCCGAATTAGTGAAAGTAAACATCGAAACGGGAGCAAAATCAAAATGGAAAGATGCAGCGATGTATACAAATATTTCTACATCTCCAGACGGACAGTATGTTTTGGTAAATGAAATCAAAAAACCGTTTTCTTATTTAGTAACCTACAATAGTTTTCCATCTACAGATGTTGTCTATGATATCAATGGAAAGTTAGTAAAAGAAGTTGATTACAAAGAATTACAAGAAGTAGTTCCAAAAGGATTTTCTTCTACCATTATGGGGAAAAGAGGTTTATATTGGCGAGCAGACAAACCAAATACATTGTACTGGGTAGAAGCTTTAGATGGAGGTGATGCTAACAAACCTGCAGAATACCGTGATGCTCTTTATCAAGTTGCTGCGCCTTTTACTGCTAACAAAGAATTATTAGTAAAAATAAAAGATCGTTACAGAGGCGTAACTTGGGGGAATGATGAGGTCGCTTTGATTCGTGATGCATGGTACAATACTCGAAACGAAAGTTATTATACTTTTAATCCTTCTAATCCAAAGCAAGAACCAACACGTTTCTTTAGTCGAAATACACAAGATGCATACAACAATCCAGGAAGTTTTGTAACAGAAATAAATGAGTATGGTTACAATGTTCTTTCGATTAACAAAGGAAAATTGATGTTAGTTGGTGATGGAGTTTCTGCTGATGGAATCTTACCTTTTGTGGATGATTTTGACATCAAAACACAAAAAACTTCTCGTTTATGGAGAGCACAAAAATCAGATAAGTTAGAAGTAATCGCACGTGTAATTGATCCAAAGAAAGGAATTATATTAGAGCAAATTCAGTCTAAAACTGATTATCCTAATTTATATGTACGTAATATTTTCCAAAAAGGAGGAAAGCCAAAACAAGTAACATTTACAAAAAATCCTTTTGAGGCGATGAACCAAGTTTCGAAAGAATTAATTACATACAAACGTGCTGATGGAGTAGAATTATCAGGAACTTTATATTTACCTCCAAACTACGATAAAACGAAAAAAGAAAAGTTACCAATGTTAATGTGGGCTTATCCTCGCGAGTTTAAAGATGCAGCAACAGCTGGACAAGTCACAACTTCTGAGAATAAATTTACTTCGCCATCATACGGAGGTCCTATTTTCTGGGCGTTGAGAGGTTATGCCGTTTTAGATGATGCCGCATTCCCAATTATTGGAGAAGGAAAAGAAGAGCCAAACGATACGTTCGTTCCGCAATTGGTTGCAAATGCAAAAGCAGCTATTGATGCAGTTGATGCTTTAGGTTTTATTGATCGAGAAAAAGTTGCTGTTGGTGGACATTCTTATGGTGCATTTATGACAGCAAATTTATTATCACACTCTAATTTATTTGCAGCAGGTATTGCACGTTCAGGAGCTTATAATCGTACATTAACACCTTTTGGATTCCAATCAGAACAACGTAATTATTGGGAGGCACCAGAGGTTTACAATACAATGTCTCCATTTATGAATGCTGAAAAAATGAAAACACCATTGTTGTTAATTCATGGTGATTCTGATAACAATACAGGAACTTTCCCTATGCAATCTGAGCGATATTTTAATGCTTTAAAAGGTTTAGGTGCAACAACTCGTTTGGTGTTATTACCAAAAGAATCGCATGGTTATGCTGCCAAAGAAAATGTTTTACATATGTTGTGGGAACAAGATCAATGGTTAGAGAAATATGTCAAGAATAAAGGAAAAACTTCTGAAAAGAAATAATTTTCAATATAGGAAAAGCGATTCAAAACTGAATCGCTTTTTTTATTATATTTAGTTAATAATTAATCAGGAATAATGAATAAAAAAGTGTTTGTCGTTATAAACGTTCTATTTATTATAATCTACTTTATCTCACTATTTATTGATTTGAGAGCATATGAAAAATATTATTTACTTAATTCAACTACAATGGAGTATGAATTAATGAGATGCATAATAAGTATATTATTTGCCGTTTTGCTTTCTTTCTTATGGGAAAAATGTCCTTTAGTTTTTCGACTATTATGCTTTTTGCTTCTATTTCCTTTAATTTATATTTTTAACGTATTTTTTGTGAAAGATGCTTTTGCTGATTTAGATTTTGTATTATCAAAAAATCGTAAAATTGAAAAAATAGACTCAAACATGGAAAATGGATGGAGATTAAATAAAATAATCACAGAAAAAAAAGATACATTTTATCTTTCCGAAAAATCCGAATTGGAACACGTTAATTCCACTTGAAGAATTAAAAAAGATAAAAATTAAAGAAAGTATCACTAACCCTCACAAATATTATTATTACTTTAATGATTAAACGTTTACAAAATGAAAAATAAATATTTACTCTTCTTTCTAACACTTTTTTCTCCATGTCTATTTGCACAGAATTTATGGAAGGTAGAATATGTAAAGATGAAAGTTACGAAATAACTTAGAAAACCCTAACCAATAATTCTTGTTCAATTTTATCGTGACAATCTTCTAATGCATTTTTCTCCGCTTTCCCAGCTTTCCAATGTGATGTACAATAAAATTCGTCTTTTTTCCATTCTAAATCATCTTTAAAAAAGGATTTAATTTCTTTTATAGATTTTGATTCTCCCGCCACATAAGCATAACGTTTCCCATCTTTACGTTTCGGAAAGATTTGTTTTTTTGTTAAACTATATAAAGCGGTTCCATTACCTACATGTTGATTCACTATCCATTTAAACTCCAAATTTGCTTTGGTTTCAATAGGATGAATATCTTCTTCAGACGGAACTTCAATACAAACAACTCCGTTTGTTTTTGCAGGCAATGATTCTATAATAGCAGAAATTACGGGTAAACCTGTTAAATCAGCCGCTAAGAAAATGAAATCTGTTTTTGGCGCTAATTCTTTCTTTTTCGATTTCATCGAAACTCCAATCATATCGCCTTCTCTTGCTTCATTTGCCCAACGAGATCCAGGACCATTTAACCCATGATTTGCAATATCTACCACAATCACATTGTTTTCAGCATCTATATTTCGCAATGTGTAAGTGCGAGAAACTGGTTTGAATTTTTCTGATGGTGAAATCCATTTCTTGTTCTCCTCATCATATTCAGCATAGTGAATATCTCGGATTCCAAGCGGTGGAAAAAGCAATTTACACGTTCCTCCTAAAGTTGTATCTTCAAAAAAAGACACATCATTATTTTCTAAATGAACGCGAATAAGATGTGGTGTCACAAATTCTTTCTTTTTTAAGATGAATTTCTCTTTCGCAATTTTCACTTTATCTCCCATCAGATTATTTAGATTTATTCTAATTCTATGCGAAGGTAAAATAAATTTAGATTGAATAAAAATAATAAAATGTTAAAGTAAAAACTTATCGTTTTTTTAATACGTTAAACTAAATAAATACCCGTAACTTTTAACTATTGAAAAATAACCTAAAAAACGAACAGAAAATGGAGAATACTTTATGCGAAATCTCGCTAAGTGAAAGAACTCTTCCACTTGAAGGCGGATTTAATTGCAGAGATTTAGGTGGAATAGTTAACACACAAAATGAAATTTTAAGAAAAGGATTGTTAATTCGATCAGATGATTTGGCTAATTTGACGGATGACGATTTAGAAGTTTTGAATGATTTCCCAATCCGAACAATTATAGATTTACGCACAACTTACGAACGCTTAAAAAATCAAGATCATATTCCGAACAGTTGTAATCACGAAGTTCATTTGGATATTTCATCTGGACATTTCGAAGAGTTAGTGCAAGAATTTAAAGCTGGTATTTCTAATCCAAAAAGTTTTATGTGTAAAATTTATGAAGATTTTGTTTTAGATAAAACCTGTCAGGCACAATACAAAAGCTTTTTTGATATCATACAACACAAAAACAGAACGCCGATTTTATTTCATTGTACAGCCGGAAAAGATCGAACAGGATTTGCAACAGCGATGATTTTATCTGCATTAAAAGTTGATTTTGATACAATCATGGATGATTATTTAGCTTCTAATGTCTATTTGGAACAAAAGTATGCGCACATTTTAAAAATCGATCCGAATTATAAATACTTAATAACTGTTTTACCTGAATATTTGGAGAGTTCTTACCGAGCAATTAATCAGAATTTTGGATCAGTTGAAAATTATTTAACCGATATCTTGAACATTGATTTAGATTTGATGAAGGAATTATATATTTAACAAAAAAGCGACCATTGGTCGCTTTTTTGTTGATCTAAAATTTCATTCGCTGAATTCGTACTGCATTCAAAATTGCTAATAAAGCGACACCAACATCTGCAAAAACGGCTTCCCACATATTGGCAATTCCTTCGGCACCAAGTAATAATACAATCACTTTTACACCCATTGCTAAAATGATATTTTGAATGACAATCTTTTTCGTTTCGCGTCCTATTTTTATAGCAGTTGCTATTTTAGATGGTTGATCGGTTTGAATCACTACATCAGCCGTTTCAATTGCCGCATCACTTCCTAAACCTCCCATTGCAATACCGACATCAGAAAGAGCTAAAACAGGCGCATCATTGATTCCATCTCCTACAAAAGCGACCACTTGATTTGTATCTTTTTTCAAGGCTTCTACTTTTTCTACTTTTCCTTCTGGCAATAATCCTCCAAAAGCTTCATCAACACCAACTTCTTGTGCAACTTTTTGTGTAATTGTATCTTTATCACCACTCAACATAATCGTCTTCGTGACACCCAAAGCTTTCATTTTTTGAATCGCTTGTTGTGCATCTTCTTTTATTTTATCTGCAATTGTAATATATCCAGCATATTTGTGATCTATTGAAACGACAACAATACTCTCTACAATAGCATGTATTTCTTGTGGATATTGAATCGAAAAATGATCCAATAATTTTGTATTTCCTGCTAAAACAATTTTACCATCAACTTTTCCTTTTAGTCCTTTTCCTGAAATTTCTTCCACTTCTATTGCCTTCAAATCAGAAGGATGATTGGCTACAATGGCTTTTGCTATGGGATGTGTTGATTGTTTTTCTAACGCAGAAACCAAGCGTAAAAATTCCATTTGAGGTAGATTTGTTTCTACTTTCTGCACATCGAAAATGCCTTCAGTCATGGTTCCAGTTTTATCCATCACAACGGTATTTACTTTCGCCATTAAATCTAAAAAATTAGAACCTTTTATTAGAATTCCATTACGCGAAGCTGCTCCAATTCCACCAAAATAACCCAACGGAACCGAAATCACCAATGCACAAGGACAAGAAACAACCAAGAAAACCAAACCTCTATATAACCAATCATTGAAATCATAATTATCAACAATAAAGTAAGGAATGATCACCAAAGCTGTTGCTAAAAAGAAAACAATTGGCGTATATATTTTTGCAAATTTTCGGATAAATAATTCAGTAGGAGCTTTACGAGAAGCTGCATCCTGAACCATTTGTAAAATTTTAGCAATCGAACTATCCTCAAACTTTTTAGTTGTTTGAATTTCTATTACGTTTTCAAGATTTAACATTCCAGCCAAAACTGTTTCACCTGTTTTATATGTAGAAGGTTTGCTTTCTCCCGTCAATGCCGCTGTATTAAAACTCCCTTTATCCGAAAGCATAATTCCATCTAACGGAACTTTTTCTCCAACTTTAACTTGAATTGTTTCACCAATTGCAACATCGTGTGGTTTTATGGTTTCGAAATGACCATTTCGTAAAACATGCGCTGTATCTGGACGAACATCTAATAAGGCTTTTATATTTCCTCTTGCTTTATTAACTGCTGCTTCTTGAAACATTTCACCAATGGTATAAAACAGCATTACGGCAACACCTTCGGGATATTCCCCAATGATAAAAGCGCCTAAAGTTGCAATTCCCATCAATGAAAATTCATTGAAAAAGTCTAATTTTTTAGCCAATTTAAACGCTTCACTCCAAACAGGTGCTGCTACTAAAATATAAGAAATAGCGAACCATATCAAGCGAATCGTTTGATTATCGACAAACCAAGTTGGCTTTAACACATATTGAACAAATATTCCAGCAAAGAAAATAGCTAAACTCGCTCCTAACAAAATTTTACTATTGTTGTGTTCGTGATTATGGTCATGACCTTCGTGATTATGATCGTGACTTTCGTGAGAGTGATTTTGAGGTTCGTCTGTTGAACAACAAGTCTTACAATTTGCCATAATGAATCATTTAAGACAGCAAAGTTACCATGTGGTTGATGCAATTTGGTTGCAAAGTTAGGCTTTACACTGATCGCAAATTCCTTTCAAGATAAAAGACGATTGTTCTGCTTGAAAATTTTTGGGAAGATCAATTTCTGGTAAGTGAATATTTCGTAAACAATAGGTTTGATTACACTTGTTACAATGAAAATGAGCATGCGTAAACTCGGGTGTACATTTACAACTCGATTCACATAAAGCATATTTTATAGAGCCTGTTCCGTCTTCAATCGAATGTATTAACTTATTTTCTTCAAACTTTTTTAATGTTCGGTAAATGGTTACTCGATCTGCCTGATCCATTTCAATTTCCAAATCAGCCAAACTCAATGCAACTTCTGCATGCATCAATTTGTCCAAGACCAACAATCTCATTGCAGTTGGATTAATAGAACGGTTTTGTAAGGTTTTGTTTAGAACTTCTGTTTGCATTTCTTTCGATTTCGAATATAAAGTTACGAAAAAGAGGTGAATTGAAAATGAATTGAAATGGTAGAAAAATCAGTCGATAATTTTTAAGTAATATGATTTATATTTGTTTTAATACATTTTAGAAATCGATTAACACATGAACAATAGAAGAAATTTTATAAAGAATTTAGGTGCTTTGGGACTACTTTTAGGTACATCAAAATTAGACCTAAGTGCACAAACGAAACATACAAAATCTACGAAAATTACCAAACCAATTGTACTTTCTACTTGGCGTTTCGGAATAGAAGCAAACGCTGAAGCATGGAAAGTTTTAGGTAAAAACGGAACCGCTTTAGATGCGGTGGAAAAAGGTGTGCAATTAGTAGAAGCTGATCCTAATGAGAGAAGTGTTGGATATGGTGGTCGTCCAGATCGAGATGGAAAGGTTACTTTAGATGCTTGTATTATGGATGATCAAGCAAATATTGGTTCTGTTGCAGGTTTAGAGCATATTAAACATCCCATTTCAGTCGCTCGAAAAGTAATGGAAGATACGCCTCATGTGATGTTAGTTGGAAATGGTGCTTTGCAATTTGCCTTAGAAAAAGGTTTTAAGAAAGAGAATTTATTAACCGATATTTCTGAAAAAGAATGGAAAGAATGGTTGAAAGACACCAATTATCAAATGCCTATTAACATCGAAAATCACGATACAATTGGAATGATTGCTTTAGATGCACATGGCAATCTGTCGGGAGCCTGTACAACGAGTGGAATGGCGTATAAAATGCATGGACGTGTTGGTGATTCTCCAATTATTGGTGCGGGTTTATATGTTGATAACGAAATTGGTGCAGCTACAGCAACAGGTCATGGCGAAGAAGTGATTCGTGTTGCGGGAAGTCATTTGGTTGTTGAGTTGATGCGTCAAGGTTATTCGCCAGAAAACGCGTGCAAAGAAGCAGTACATCGAATTATTAAGTTAACAGAATCACGAAATAAAGATTTATCTGCAATTCAAGTTGGTTTTATCGCGATTAACAAACAAGGTGAATATGGTTCGTTTTGTATTCATCCAGGCTTTAACTTTGCCGTTCATGATCAAAGTGGAAATCGTTTGATTGACGGAAAATCTATTACAAAATGAAAAAATTAGAAATTGCTTGCTTCAATATAGCCTCCGCATTAGTCGCATCAAAATCGAATGCCGATAGAATCGAATTATGTGCAGATGCTTCTTCTGGTGGAATTACACCAACATTTGAAGACATCAAAACATTGCGAAAAGAAACAGACAAAGAAATCATGATTATGATTCGCCCTCGTGGAGGTGATTTTATTTATTCTGATAAAGAATTTGAACAAATGAAATCTGAAATTATCATGATTAAAAATTTTAGAATTGATGGTTTTGTATTCGGAATTTTAAATGAAGAAAATGAAATTGATTTTGAACGAAATCGAAAATTGATTGAACTCGCAAAACCGTTTCCTTGTACATTTCATCGAGCTTTTGATCGAACTAAAGATGCAGAAGATTCATTAGAAACGGTTATCAAATTAGGTTTTAAAACCATTCTAACTTCCGGTTTAGCACATCATGTAGAAGAAGGAAAACAGCAACTAAAAACATTGGTACAGACAGCAAAAGATCGTATTACGATTATGCCTGGTGGTGGATTACGTTCAACAAATATTGAAGAAATCGATTCATTTACACAAGCAACTTACTTTCATTCTTCTGCTATGATTGATGATTCTGGAATTGCTAATTTAGAAGAAATCAATCATTTAAAAAGTTTGATTAATTCTGAAAAATAAAAATAGTAACTTTGGCTTATGCTTTGGGAAAATGTAATTGGACAACAAGAGATTAAAAACAAACTTCAACAATCTATAAAAGATGGTCGTATTAGCCATGCACAGCTTTTTTCTGGTCCAGAAGGTTCAGGAACTTTGGCTTTAGCACTTGCTTATGCAAGAGAAGTTTTGTGTGGATTGAATAACGAACAATGTAATCTTAAAGTTGATAAATTACAACATCCCGATTTACATTTTTCTTTTCCTTATTCGGCAACAGAAAATGTCAAAAAGCCTCTTGCAAAGTATTTATTAAACGATTGGAGAAGCTTTGTTGAAGAAAATGTTTATGGTAATTTAACCGATTGGATGTCTCACCTTGGTATAGAAAAAAAACAAGGTGTTATTCCTGTTGATGAAGCAGACGAAATTGTAAAAACACTTGCTTTAAATAGTTACGAAGGTGGATATAAGATAATGATTATTTGGCAAGCAGAGGAAATGACAACTGCAGCAGCGAATAAATTGTTAAAAATTATAGAAGAACCACCTCTCAAAACACTTTTTTTACTGGTAACAGAACATGAAGATTTAATCTTGCAAACGATAACTTCCCGTTGTCAATTGGTGAAAATTCCTCGCTTATCTCAAGCTGATATTCAAAATTATTTAATTGAGAAGAAGAACATTACTACAGAAAAAGCGCAACATATCGCCTTTTTATCACAGGGAAATTTACGCGAAGCATTGCATCTGTTGAATGATGACGAACATTTATTTGATAAATATTTTGTCACTTGGGTTCGAAAAGCATTTATGGCAGCAAAAACACCAACTGTTTTGAAGGACTTGATTGATTGGTCAAATCAAATTGCAAGTTGGTCGCGCAGTGAACAAAAAGATTTTTTAAATTATTGCTCCGAAATTTTTCGTCAAGCCTTATTAAAAAACTATCAATCTGAGGAATTAGTTTTTTTACAAATAAATGCTGAAGGTTTTAAATGGCAAGGTTTTGCACCGTTTATTCATGGAGCAAACATCGAAGATATTTTAAAAGAAATAACTGAGGCTTCGTATCACATCGAACGAAATGGAAATTCTAAAATTATATTATTGGATCTTTCAATCAAGTTAACTCGTTATCTACATCGTAAAACGACATAAAAAAACCACTCATTAAATGAGTGGTTTTTTTATGTGATTGAATTATTTCAATTAGTTTGCTGGAGCTTCTACTTTAGCTGCTGCTGAATCAACTACTGCCGCTGCTGAGTCTACTATTGCTGCCGCTGAATCAACTACTGCCGCTGCTGAATCAACCACTACTGCTGCTGAATCTACTGCTGCTGGAGTTTCTTCTGCTTTTTTCTCACCACAAGATACTGCTCCTAAAGATACTGCTGCTACTGCAACTACTGCGAAAAACTTTTTCATTTTTTTATTGTTTTAATTAATAATTTCGATTAATTTTCTTTGACAAATTTATTTTGAAAACTGATCTTCGTCATGTAAAATCAGTGTAATATAATTGTAACATCATTTTCATATATTTTAAAAATTAAATAACTGTAAATGAAGTTCTTGAAAAATATTTTACAAAATTTAAAATTATTTTGTAAAAAACAATACTTCTTATGTTTATTCATTTCAGTCTTTAATTAATGCTAAAAATGTCTTTTTTATCTATTTTTAGCGTGAAATGGTTTAAACGCTATTCTAAAATATTTATTATTTATACATTTGTATAAATTTAATTAAAGATATGCTAGTAGTTTCTTACATTCAAGAAAACAAAGATCGTGTTATTGAAGGACTTAAAAAACGTAACTTCAAACAATTAGATCTTGTTGATGAAGTTTTAAATGTGGATGAACTTCGTCGTAAAACTCAGTTTGAATTGGATAATATATTAGCTGAATCCAACAAATTAGCAAAAGAAATTGGTAATTTGTTTAAAGATGGAAGATCGGAAGAGGCTAATGAATTAAAAATTAAAACTGTCGATTTAAAAACACAATCGAAAGAATTACAAGATTTATTATCATCTTACGAAAACTCCGTTAAAGAGATTTTATATCAAATTCCAAATATCCCAAATGAACTTGTAAAAGAAGGAAAAGATGCAGACGATAATGAAATTGTTTTTGAACATGGAGTTGCAGCTGCGAAACCTGAAAATTTACCTCATTGGGAAGTTGCTAAGAAATTTGACATCATTGATTTTGAATTAGGTGTTAAAATTACTGGAGCTGGTTTTCCTGTTTACAAAGGAAAAGGTGCTCGTTTACAACGTGCTTTAACACAATTCTTCTTGGATAAAAATGCTGATGCTGGTTATACAGAAATTGTTCCTCCTTTCGTAGTTAATGAGGCATCTGGTTATGGAACGGGTCAGTTACCTGATAAGGAAGGGCAAATGTATTATATTGGTGAAGATGATTTGTACTTGATTCCAACAGCGGAAGTTCCTGTAACAAATATTTACCGAGATACAATTGTAAAAGTTGAAGATTTACCAATTACATTGACGGCATATTCTCCTTGTTTCCGCCGTGAAGCTGGTTCTTATGGAAAAGATGTTAGAGGTTTAAATCGTTTACACCAATTTGAGAAAGTAGAAATTGTTCGTATAGAGAAACCAGAAAATTCGTATGCATCTTTAGATGGTATGATAGAACATGTAAAAGGTATTTTAGAAGATTTAGAATTACCTTATCGTATCCTAAGATTATGCGGTGGTGATACTGGATTTACATCTGCAATAACTTATGATTTTGAAGTTTTCTCTGAAGCACAAGAAAAATGGTTAGAAGTTTCTTCTGTTTCAAACTTTGAAACATTCCAAGCAAATCGTTTGAAATTACGTTTCAAAGACGAAAATGGTACGCAATTGGCTCACACATTAAATGGATCTGCATTAGCTTTACCACGAATTTTAGCCGCTATTTTAGAGAATCATCAGCAAGCTGATGGAACAGTTAAAATTCCGAAAGCTTTACAGCCCTATACTCGTTTTGAAGTTTTAGATTAAGCAATTATTCCTAATTAATAGATACAAAAAGCTCGAGAATTTCTCGAGCTTTTTTGCTATATTATTAAATGAAATTATAACAAATGTTTCAATTCTTTTTTCAAACTATCTTCCCAATTCGGGATTGTAAGTTGATAAACTTCTTTGATCTTCGTTTTGTCCAATAAACTATACGCAGGACGTTTCGCTTTCGTTGGATATGCTGAAGTTGGAACAGGGTTAATCTCAATCGTTGAACTTGAAAATTCTTTTATTTTTTGCGCAAATTCAAACCAAGAACATTTTCCTTCGTTTGAATAATTAAAGATTCCATAAGTTAATTCATCTGTCGAAATAATTTCTAAAATTGCATCAGCTAAATCAATCGCATTTGTTGGTGAACCAATTTGATCAGCTATAACAGAAATCGATTCTTTCTCTTGAAACAATCTTAACATCGTTTTAACGAAGTTATTTCCAAATCTTGAATATACCCAGGCTGTACGAAGAATAATTGTTTTCGGATTGTTTTTTAAAGCTAAATTTTCTCCTTCCAACTTTGTTTGACCATATACGCCAATTGGATTGGTTTGATCTGTTTCCATACGAGGTTGAGAAGCAGTTCCATCAAAAACATAATCTGTCGAAACATGAATGAACGGAATTTTTTTCTCATTTGTTATTTTAGCCAAAAATTCGGTTGCTTTCGCATTAACCAAATAAGCACTTTCTTGCTCATCTTCGGCTTTGTCTACAGCTGTATATGCAGCGCAATTGACAACAAAATCAAATGATTTATCATCGAAGTAATGTTTGATTAACTCTTCATTCGTTATGTCTAATTCATTTCGAGTTATAAAAAAGCATTCAATTTCTTTGTAAGTCTTAGATTGTTCTAAAATGGATTGACCTAATTGACCATTCGCACCTGTAACTAAAATTCTTTTCATATATAAAAAAAGCCACTAAAATAGTGGCTTGAAGATATTAATAATTTTTTAAAATTATAATCCTAATTCTTTTTTAACGTCGTTTAATAAGTCATATCCTCCAGCTTTGTAAACTAATACACCTGCAGGTAAAACGTATTTAACTCCTTTTTTAGCAGCTGCAGCATTAATTGCATCCATCACTCTTTTTTCGATTGGATCCATTAAAGCTTTTTCTTTCGCTTGCATTTCTTCTTGAGCAGCTTTTGCATAAGTTTCGTATTTCTTTTGCATTTCTTGCTCTTTTTCTTGGTATTTGTTAGCAGCGATTAATTTTTGAGCTTCTTCTTGAGATTTACCAGCTAAATCTTTTTGAGCTGCTTCCATAAAAGTTTTATAGTCAGCTTGTAATTTAGAGATTGCTTCTTCGTGTTTTTTACCTAAAGCTTGTAAATCAGTTTCTGCTTTTTTGTAGGCTGGCATTGATTCAATAACCGCTTGCGTATCAATATGTGCAATTTCTTGAGCGAATGATAAAACGCTACCGAAAACCATCATTGTAAATACTGCTATCAATCTAATTTGTTTCATTTCTAGTCTAATTTGTTTTAAAATTTATTTTCTTGTTGTATTACTTGTGTTTCTTTTTTATTTTCTTGTTTTAGAATTTGAATTCGATTTTGAATTAGTTGGTTTCAAATCTGGTCTCAGCGTATGTAAAACTTCTCGGCTGATATCAAACTTTGGATCCGTATAAATCATGATCAAATCACTTCCTTTGTCAAAAACAAAACTATAACCTCTTTTGTCTGCAACTTCTTTTGTTGCATTATAAATTTGATCCTGTAAAGGTTTTACCATTGATCGTCTCAAATTTACTAAATCTCCATTTGGCCCGTAACGTTTATCTTGTAAAACTTTTACAGCCGCAATTTCATCCGCTAGTTTTTGTTCTTGCTCTTTAACTTGTTCTGCTGTTAAAAGAATTTTTTCAGCTTCAAATTCAGTTTGTAATTTAACTAAATTTTCTTTTTTCTGTTCAATTTCTTTTTGCCAAGATTCTGTTTGAGATTTTAATTTACTTTGAGATGATGTATACTCTGGTAAACTTTCTAAAATATATTGAGAATCTACGTAACAAAATCTTTGTGCGAAAGTTAAACTTGCAAATCCAAAGAACAACGCTATAAAGCTAATCCATTTTTTCATATTCTGAGTGTGCTAATTCTAAAACTATGCCAAAACGTTCTATACAAATTTACATAATTTATTAGAACTGTTGTCCAATAATAAAGTGAGTTTGCCATCCAGAGCGTTCTGTTTGTCCAAATCCTTTATCAAATCCATATCCAAAGTCAAATCCTAATAAACCAAATGCTGGCATGTAAATACGTACCCCTGCACCTGCAGAACGTTTTAATTCAAACGGTTTAAATTCGCTTGTATTGTTCCAAACATTACCTCCTTCAGCAAAAGTTAAGGCATAAATTTTTGCTGTCTGGCTCATCGTAATTGGGTAACGTAATTCTAACGAATATTTATTGTAGATTGTACCTCCTCCTTCTGGTGTGATATCTCCATTTTGACCTCCAGAGTTAGAAGCATCTTCGTAACCTCTTAAAGAAATAATTTCACGTCCATCAAATCGGTTTTGATTAAGTCCTGTTCCTCCTAAGTAAAAACGTTCGAAAGGAATCGTTCCAATTTTACGGTTATATGTACCTAAAACTCCAAATTCTCCACCAGCTTTTAAAACTAATTTACCTGTTAATTCTTTGTAGAAATAAGCCTTAGCTTTAAATTTATAGTATTCTAACCATTTAAATTTTTCGACATCGTCCATTTTTGTATAATCCTTTTCTTTAAAAGCAGAATAAGGAACAGTTGTCGTAAATGATAAATTAATTTCTGATCCTGATTGTGGGAAAATTGGATCTGGTCCTGCTGAGTTACGCGATAAACCTATTGTATAGTTTAAGTTGTTCGACGAACCGTTTTCATATTGCATATTACCCACTGACATCGCATAGTTATCAAAGTTATATAACTGATAAGAAATAGAGTTTGATAATCTAAAGTAATCATCTGGCCAAGTTAATAACTTTGTTAATCCTACAGATGCACCCAAGATATCTAACTTCGCTTTTTCACCATAGTTATCACGGTAATCATACATAGAATAGTAAACAGATGTTGATAAAGCAGTCGGTCGTTTTCCGCCAATCCATGGTTCTACAAAAGAAAAACTATAATTGCTATATCCATTACCAGCTTGTGCTCTCAAAGATAATTGTTGACCATCTCCCATTGGAATTGGTTTCCATGCTTTTTTATTGAAAATATTTTTCAGAGAGAAGTTACCAAATGTTAATCCTAACGTTCCGATAAATGTACCTGCTCCATATCCTCCTTGCAATTCTACTTGAGAAGATGATTTTGGTGCAACTTTCCATTCAATGTCAACTGTATTATTGTCTTGATTAGGCTGAATATCTGGAACAATTTGCGTTGGCTCTAAATATCCCAAAGAAGCTAACTCCATCATCGTACGCTTGATATCTGATTTAGAGAATAAATCTCCTGGTTTTGTTCTCAACTCACGGTATAAAATATGGTCATGAGCTTCTGTATTACCATTAATCGTAACTTTGTTAAGTGTCGCTTGCGTTCCTTCGAAAATTTTAATTTCAAGATCAATCGTATCATTTTTTACACTTTTCTCTACTGGAATAGCACGTGCAAAAAGATAACCTCCATCCATATACAATGTCGAAATATCGTCGTCTTTTTCTGATCCTGAGATCTTTTTGTTGATACCTACTGCATCATAACGATCGCCTGTTTTGTAACCAAAAATTCGTTGCAATTGCTCAGATGTATAAATAGAGTTTCCAGAAAACGTAACATCTCCTAAGAAATAAGGTTTTCCTTCGTTGACTTTTATCTTAACCAATAAGTTTTTATCATCAATTTTCTCGATATCATAAGACTCAACTTTTGCATCTCTAAAACCTACAGATTTATACTCTTCTACCAATGTTTTCAAATCTTCCTGGAATTTTTCAGGAATCATTTTAGATGATTTGAAAATATTAATTGATTTCTGTTTGGTATTTTTCATTCCTTTTTTTCGCAAACGAGCAGAAGTTAAGTTTTCATTTCCTTCGAAAATAATTTTCTTAATTTTCACGCGCTCTCCACGATTCACATCCAATGTAATGTTTTCTTCATCTTCTTTTCCTTCGATTGGTTGACGATCTACTTTAATTGTTGTGTTTGGATAACCTTTACCAGTATAGTAATCTTTGATTCTATTATTTGTTGAATTGATTAAACTTTGTGTAATCTTAACGCCTGGATTTAATTTATTTTGTTTGATTAAATCTTCGCGCTGAGATTTCTTAACTCCGTTCATCTTGATTTCTCCTAAACTTGGAACTGAAACTAAGGCTAGCTCTAAAGTTACTTCGTCTCCTTCTATTTTGCTAACATACAAATCGATGTCAGAAAAAATATTAGATCTCCATAATTTTTTTACAGCATTATTCACCTTTGTACCTGGTAATTCTATCTCTTCACCGATAGCAAAACCTGCGTAACGAATAATTTGATTCTTAGAATATTTAGAATCTCCCGTTACGATAATATCTTTCAGTTTGAAAGTTTTAGAATTGCTATAATCTAAGACAAAATTATCTTGTTGTGTTGAATCAATGGTTTTCGTAGAATCTACGACTTGCGCTTGTGCCATGTAAGCACCAAGCATACACATTGTCCAAAAAATTTTCTTCATAATCCTCTATTTCAGTTCGATTAGTTCGTTAGTTGCTCGCTTATTTTACCAAATCTACGTTCTCTATTTTGGTAATTTAAAATTGCTTTATAAAATTCTTCTTCATTAAAATCAGGCCACAGAACCTCTGTAAAATACAATTCTGCATAGGCAATTTGCCACAATAAGAAATTGCTAATTCTGGTTTCGCCGCTTGTTCTAATCATAAGATCTACCATTGGTAAATCGTGTGTATATAAGTTTTTATGAACTAATTCTTCATTAAAATCATAGTCGGATATTTCACCGTCTTTGTATTGTTGAGCAATAGATTTCATTGCATTTAATAGTTCTTCTTTGGAACCATAACTTAATGCTAATGTTAAAACGCAAGCTATATTGTCTTTTGTTTTTTCCATTGCTTTAGTCAAATCTTTGAATGCTTTGCTTGGTAATTTTGATATATCTCCAATCACATTCAATCGAATGCCATTTTTGTGCAATTCATTTATTTCGTCCTTAATTGCAGAGCTTAATAAAGTCATCAAAACATTGACTTCTAATTTTGGACGGTTCCAATTTTCAGTAGAAAATGCATAGAGTGTCAGATGTTTTATACCTAATTTTCGACAAGTTTCTATTGAAGATCGTACAGCTCCCAACGCATTTTTGTGTCCGAAAGTTCTTTCCTTTCCGTTCTTCTTCGCCCATCTTCCGTTACCATCCATTATGATTGCAACGTGATGAGGTAGATTGTTTTTATCTATTTGTTCTTCTAAACTGTCTTTCATTTTATTTTTAATCGCAATAACATGCAGGTCGTCCGAAACTATATGTTAAGGAAATTCCTGTTAATACATACCAATCTTTATTCGATGTATTTCCAAATATTCTTTTTTTATACTCTTTAGAAGATAAATCTCCATTATCTATTGCTTCAGTAAAATTTGTTGAAAATTCACCTACATTGTAATCTAAATAATCGACACTTGTATAACGAATACCTGTTTCGAAAGACAAAATCCAACTGTAATTAAACCTTACTTTATATCCTACTCCAAAAGGAAGAGATAAATTGGTTTTGTATTTTGATTTTTCTATAATTTTTCCACTTGGGTATTCTGTTGAAACTGTTGAATCATAATCATATTCTTTGCCTTTTGCTGAAAAAGCCCCTACACCAAAAAATATATAAGGCGATTGTGCTGTTTCTTGATCATCATTGATGTTAAAAAAATTATACTCAAACATCAAAGAACCTTCTACAATATTATTTCTGAAATTTTTATTTCTTTTTAATTTATAGTACTCTTTCGAACGATGGTCACTTGCCCCAACTTTTGAATAAGAAACATTTGCTCTAAATCCCATTTGTGGATTTATATTAAAACGATACAATGCGCCCATCGAAATAGGGAAATATATTTTTCCACCTGGTTCTGTTTTTGTTGGCAAAGGATTTATATAATTCGCTTTACCAATATCGCCAATCACATTTGCACCACCAGCAAAAACTCCGAGTTCATGCCTTTGCGCAACTGCTAATTGCGAAAAACATAGTATAAAAACAAACAAAAATAATCTCCTCATATGTTGTGTTATTTTTTCGGCTTTTGCTTTTTAGTTTCTTTTAAATTCGAACAAATATAAACAAAAGTCAATTCAACGTAACTGATTTAACAAAAATTAAGAAGTTTTATTGTAAATTTTAATTCCTTTTATCCGAACCCCAAAGCATTTTTTCTCTCAAAGTTGTGAAATAAGTCGCGTCAATAGCTTCTACAATTAAAATTTTGAAGTCTGCTTTTTGTATGGTTAACTCAACATCAGTTGTTAAAGGAAAGTTACGAGAATCTAAGGAAAGAAAATATTCGTTGGCACGACTGCGTATTTTTAGGTCAATTTTCTCATTTTCAGACACAATCAATGGACGTACATTCAAATTATGAGGTGCGACCGGTGTTATCACAAAGTTTTGATTAGAAGGATGTACAATTGGACCTCCACAACTTAACGAATATCCTGTAGAACCTGTAGGTGTCGATATAATCAAACCATCGGACCAAAAAGAATTTAAAAACTCATTGTTTAAATAAGCATCAACTGTTATCATACTCGTGGTTTCGCGTCGAACAACAGTTACTTCGTTAATGGCAAAATTATTTTCAATTTCTACACCATCACTTCTTTTTACTGTCAATAAAGTTCTTGGAATAATATTGTATTGTCCATTGAAAAAACTATCTAATTGTTCTAACAATACATTTTTATTAATTGTTGCTAAAAAACCTAATCGACCTGTATTGACACCAATAATCGGAATGTTAGAGTCTTTCACTATTGTTGTCGCAGACAATATTGTTCCGTCTCCTCCAAAACTGAATAAGAACATGACTGATTTGTCAAGATCTTCATAAGAAGTATAGGTTTCTACATTTTCGCTATGAAAATCAGTTGTCTCTTTTAAAATTTGAAGAAAGTTTTGTTCAACACAAAAAGTAATTTCATTTTGAACTAAATAATTAATAAATGGTGGAATAATATCCGTTAAAGACGTACTTGTTTTTTGTCCAAAAAGTGCAACTTTTATCATTAGGTATTCATGTATTTTAATAGTTGTGCATAACGACTTTGTAGAAGTTCTTGTTTTTCGTCGTTATAAAATTTCTGAATCACTTGATATCCATAACGTTCAAATGTTTCACCAATCGCTAACAAATTGGAAGAGCTAAATTTTAGCAAAACATAAACACTATCTTCTTTGTAACCAACAATCATCATTCCCAAAATTTTTCCATTATTCACTTCGATAATATTAGAAATCGCAGTCATCGACAACTCTTTTTCTGCAATAGAAACTAACATCGAGACGCCTTGAGCTGCAACAAAAGGAAATTTTGCTAATGTATTGATTATATCCGTTTCTGTAATACAACCAACATAGCGCGATTGTTCATTGATAATTGGAAGGATATTCGCCTGATTCGTGTACATCATCTGAATAGCATCTAAAAGCGTACTTGATTCCGAAAGATAAAAATGCTCTAAATAGGAAGTGTAATCCACTTTTTCATCGTTAAGAGATAATTCGATCAAATCTTCATCTGAGATATTACCAACAAAATCCAATCCTTGGAACAAAGGTATATGCGTCAATCTATTCTCCTGTACAACTTCTAAAAGCTGACTTGGAGAAAAACTAACTTTTCCGGGTTTAACTTCGTTTGATAAATATTCAGTAATATACATGGCGCAAATTTATATATTTTAATACATTAATTCTCTATTTTTAGTCTTAATTCGTTTAAAATCATTTCACCTTAATCAAAATTTAATTAATTTATTTTAAAATGATTAGTCAAAATATATTCCAAAATAAGTCTAAAACGAAAAAATAATTCGATTGATTTCAAATAAAGGTGATTTACAATTTCTTAAACCAAAAGTCTTTTACGAATTGAGAAAAGATTGGCTTAAATTTTGTAGATTTGCAAGACCAATTTTAGCGTGGAATGAAAAACCCATTATTTTATGCCAAAATCTTACTTTTTGGCGAATATGGAATTATTGAGAACTCGAAAGGATTAACAATTCCTTATAATTTTTACCAAGGTGCATTAAAATTTGAACCTTCTGAAATAGCAGAACAATCAAATGCTCACTTAAAAAATTATGCAAAATTTTTAGAAGAAAATTTTGCCGATACCTTTGATACAAAATCTTTTTCAGAAGATGTTGCAAACGGCATGTACTTCGACTCTAATATTCCACAAGGATATGGCGTAGGAAGTTCGGGCGCTTTGGTCGCAGCTATTTATGACAAATATGCCTTGAATAAAATTGATATCAATCAACATCTAAACAAAGAAAAAATAAGTGAGTTAAAAGCGCTTTTTGGAAATTTAGAATCTCATTTTCATGGTAAAAGTTCTGGAATTGACCCTTTGATTTGTTACATGAATATTCCATTACTAATACAATCTAAAGACGATATTTCGACAATTGGTTTGCCTTCTGCAAAAGAAGATGGAAAAGGAGCTGTTTTCTTAATCAATTCAGGAACTCCTGGAGAAACTGCACCAATGATTCACATTTTCTTCGAAAAGATGAAAAAAGAAGGTTTCCGTAAAACATTGAAAGAGGAATTTATCAAATACAACAATGCTTGTATCGAAAACTTTGTAAAGGGAGAATACAATCCGCTTTTTGCTAATCTTCAGAAATTATCTGCTTGGGGTTATGAACATTTTAGACCAATGATTCCTCAAAAATTGGTGGACGCTTGGAAAACTGGAATTGATACAGATACCTATTACCTAAAACTTTGTGGTTCTGGTGGCGGTGGTTACGTTCTTGGATTTACGCAAGATTATGACAAAGCAAAAAGTTATTTGAAAGACTTTCAGACAGAAGTTATCTACAAATTCTAATAAAATAATTTATTAAAATACAATTTATGAACATACAGAAAATAATCTTAAAAATTTTTGCATTATTTTCTGTTGTTCGTGGTTACAATCTTATTGTGTTAATTTTAGCACAATATCTTGCCGCACTTTTTATTTTTGCACCCGATGTTAGCCACCGAGAATTGCTAACTAATCCTAAATTAGATGGATTAATACTTTGCTCTATTCTTTGCGTTGCAGCTGGCTATATTATCAATAATTTTTACGATTTAGAGAAAGACGAACTCAAACGTCCGATGAAAGTATATTTGCAAAAACAAGTTTCGCAAGGCTTTAAATTAACTGTTTATATCATTCTTAATTTACTCGCTTTATTTATTGCGGCTTTGATTTCTTGGCGTGTTTTTATTTTCTTCTTCGTTTATCAATTTTTAGTTTGGTTTTATAGCCACAAGATTAACCGTTTTGCATTGATTAAAAATTTTTATTTGGTTATTATTCGCGTCATGCCATTTTTTGCATTACTCATTTATTTTGACCATTTTACATTCAATCTTGCATTACACGCGACATATTTAACCATTTTGTTGTTGATTACCGATATCGTAAAAGATTTGAGCTCTCAGAAAGCAGATTTAATTTATAATTACGACTCGATTCCAATCAAATATGGAATAGATTTTACCAAAATTTTAATTTCTGGTTTAATTATTATCGAATTAATCATTGGTTTTATTATTTTGATAAAAAATGATGTGGGTGCTATGAAATATTTTTTTATTGCAGCAAATATTGCATTTACCTTGATCTTACTTATCATTTGGAGAATCAAAACTATGCAAGAATATAAGATTTTACATTATTTTTTTAAAGGAATGATTGTTGCAGGTGTATTTAGTATCGTATTAATCGAAATAAATCCCTTAACTTTGCAAACTATTGCGCAAAATTTTAACAAGCGCATAAATTAATCAAATTCAAATGAATAACAGACGAAATCAATCCAACGACAGAAATTCCCAAGGCGGGAACAATCGTGGAAAAGGTGGGTCAGCAAGAGGAAATTCTTCTTCACGACCATCTTCAGGGAAAGGAAAACCGTCTTTTGGAGGAAGTAAACCAAGTTTTGGAGCTAAAAAAACAGAAGGTGGTAAACCATCTTTTGGCTCAAGCAAACCAACTTTTGGAGGAAAACCAACAGAAGAAGGAAAGAAAAGTTTTGGACCAAAAAAGACGTTCAGTAAACCAGGTGAAAAACCTTTTGTAAAAAGGTTAAAAAAAGCACCAGTTGATGACGGGACTATTCGTTTAAATAAATATGTAGCGAATGCAGGGATTGCATCCAGAAGAGAGGCTGACGAGTTGATCAAAACTGGAATCGTTACAGTGAATGGTCAAGTGATTACAGAAATGGGGTATAAAGTACAACCCGATGATGAAGTACGTTTTGATGGTCGTAAAATCTCTTCAGAGAAAAATGTCTATTTTGTATTGAATAAACCTAAAGGGTTTATTTCTACTTCAAATGACGAAAAAGGACGTAAAACAGTTATGGACTTAATGGCTAATGCAACTACAGCACGTATTTTCCCTGTAGGTCGCTTAGACAGACAAACAACAGGTGTTTTATTGTTTACGAACGATGGTTATTTAACGAAGAAATTAACGCATCCAAGTCACGATATTAAGAAAATATATCATGTGACATTGGATAAGAAATTAACAGCTAACGATATGGCTGACATCAAAAAAGGTGTACGCTTAATTCCTGAAGGAATTGCAGTTGTTGATGCGATTTCTTTTATCGAAGGTCGACCAAAAAATGAAGTTGGTATAGAGCTACACATTGGTTGGAACCGTGTTGTACGCCGTATTTTCCAAGAGAAAGGGTATGAGGTAGAGGCTTTAGATCGTGTTTCTTTTGCTGGACTTACAAAGAAAACAATACAAAGAGGTGAATATAGAAAATTAACAGAATTAGAAGTTAACTTCTTGAAAATGTTATAATAATTCGCTAAAATAGTAAAAATAAAAAAGGCTCAATATAGACTGCACCCAAAAGTTTGGACAGATTAAAAATTAATAATTATAAAAATGAGTTCGATATTGTATCGGGCTCATT
>NZ_JACALO010000050.1:0-6165 GCF_030328185.1 Empedobacter sp. 225-1
GTATGTTACATCATATTTTACTTTTCTTGCCATAAAAAATGCCCCCAAAAGTGTCTAACTTTTTGGGGGCAGTGTAATTTGATGAGCTTTTTTATTTACTTTAAGTAAATTAGCTATCAATGAAATATAGTATTTACTTTTTAATTTTAGGATTTAGTTTGTTGAGTTGTACTAAGGAAGAAATTAAAATAAGGGTTGATAAAGTAGAAAATAATATGATACACTTTACAATTAAAAATAACTCCGAAAAAGAATCAATTCGCTTTTTAAAGCCTAAACATAATTATTTATGTTATGAAGGAGGTAATCCTATTAATAATATTTATAAAGATTTTTACATCTTAGATTTTATAGATAGATATAAAGATTTAAAGACTTTTAAAAGTACTTATGTAGATATATTAGATAATAATCCAAGTGATTTATCTGATTATATAATAGTAGAGATTCATAAAAATAAATCATACTCAGACAGTATAATGATACCTGATAAAGATTGTGAGTATTGTTATTTTTACCCTATAATCGAAGAAAATACTATTTTAATGATAAGAAAAGATACATTGATTTATGATGGAAAAGGAGCTGTAAAATTGATTCATTAATTTTTTAAAGTGTCAAACCTTCCAAATCATCAATTGTTCCGTTATAGATATTGACATCTACTTTATATCGTTTAACACCTTCTATAGTTGCTTTTTCCGTAAACTGCCAAAAATTCCAATGACCTTTCATTTCCTGTACCCAAAAATTGTAATTGGCAATCCAAATGATGTGGCCATCAAAATGATTTTGTAAATAATCTTCAAAATATTTATCAGAGGTATATATTATAGGTTTGATATCGTAATGCTCTTCCACAATTTTGCACCAATTCTTAATTCCTTCTACCAAACGTTCCATCGATTGCGTTTTTGGTAAGGTTTCGATGTCGAGAACTGGAGGTAAATCACCTTTTTTTAATTTTACTATATTGATAAAATTTTGAGCTTGTAAAGTCGAATTCTCATCAGGTCGATAAAAATGATAAGCACCTCGCAAAATATTATTTTCTTTTGCTTCTTTCCAATTTTCCTCAAACCTAATATCAACAGACGATGTTCCCATAGTAGATCGGATAAAAGCAAAATTAATGGGGTACAATTTGTAGATAGTATGCATTTTCGTCCAATCAATTTCACCTTGATATTGGGACACATCCACGCCAAACGTTTTGAGATAATATTTGTCCATTACCTCAATATTTCTGATGTCATATTTCGTTACTTTTTCATCAGTAATTTTTTCACCTTTCAATGATTTTTCTACAATTGTAAAGTAATAATGAATTCCATGGCGGTAACGATACGTAAAATAAAGTACACACAAAATAACAAACGCAATAAAATAGGTCGAAGGTTTTATCTTCTTGTAAAAAGGTTGTTGTTTTATTTTTTTACGAGGCATTTTAGTAGATGAAATAGAAATTATCTATGCAATATTAGTTCAATTTTCGATGATAAAAAAAGTAAAATCTTCATTATCTTTGTTCGGTATGAAAAAATGGATATTAGCCGCAAGGCTTCGCACTTTACCACTTTCGTTGAGTGGATTATTGTTAGCTGGATTTATTGCAAAATCAGAAGGAATCTTCCGAAATGATATATTTTTCTTATCACTTTTAACAACTTTAGCTTTCCAAATATTGTCAAATTTTGCCAACGATTATGGTGATGCTGTAAAAGGAACAGATGCAAATAGAGTAGGAGAGCAACGTGCAGTTGCTTCTGGTTTGATTACTCAAAAACAAATGAAAACTGCCATAGGTATCATGGTTGTCATTTCTTTGATTTGCGTTGCTACATTATTGTATGTGTCTTTTTATCCTCATGACATGAAGTATATTTATATATTTCTTGGATTAGGGGTAGCTTCTATTTTTGCAGCAATGGCTTATACAATGGGAAAAAAACCTTATGGATATATTGGTTTAGGAGATATTTTTGTCTTTTTATTCTTTGGAATTTTAGCTGTCGTTGGAGGTGAATTTTTATATTCAAAAGTATTTCAATGGCAAATTTTGTTACCAGCTGCATCAATGGGATGTTGGAGTGTAGCAGTGTTGAATTTGAATAATATGCGCGATGTCAAAAATGATGTCAAAAATAATAAAATCACTATTGCATCAAAGCTTGGATTTCAGAATAGTAAGTATTATCAAATGGCTTTAATGACAATTCCTTTTGTTTTGAGTGCCCTTTATGTAACGATGATTCCAGCAAAATCAGGAAAGTTATCAGGATTAGTATTCCTAATTTTAATCTTCTTTGCAAATGCTATTCGTCGTCAAATTTTTGCTGTAAAAGATCCAAAAGATTATGATCCGTTCTTGAAACAAGTCGCAATGTTAGCTTTATTCTTTGCTGTTTTATTGGGATATAGCTTAATTGGATTTGACTTTATCGATACTTTAACGCGTTAATCACAAAATAATATACAATGAAAATTCAATACTTAGGTCATGCTTCTTTGGCTATCGAAGCAAATGGTAAACACATTGTTGTTGATCCGTTTATTACTCCAAATGAATTAGCTAAACATATCGATTTCGAAAGTTTAAAAGCTGACTATATCGTTTTAACACATGCACATCAAGATCATGTGTATGATGTAGAAGAATTGGCAAAACGAACAGGAGCGTTAATTATTTCGAATGCTGAAATCGCTGGTTATTATGCAGCAAAAGGTTTGAATTCGCACGGAATGAATACAGGTGGGAAATTTAATTTTGATTTTGGATCAATTCAATCTACTATTGCTTTTCATTCGAGTTCTTTCGCAGATGGAACGTACGGTGGTGATCCAAATGGTTATATTATCGAGAGTGAAGGAAAGCGTATTTACATCGCAGGAGACACCGCTTTGACGTATGAAATGAAACTGATTCCCGATACAATTGGTCAATTAGATTTAGCTATTTTACCAATAGGGGATAATTTTACAATGGGTGCTAAAAGCGCTTCAATTGCGGCAGAATATGTTCAAGCAACTAAAGTTTTAGGTTATCATTATGATACATTTCCTCCAATAAAAATTGATAAAGCTGAAGCTAAATCAATATTCTTTTCACGTCATATTCAATTGATTTTATTAGAAATCGGGGAAGATTTAACCGTTTAGAAAAAAATATTATCCATAAATACAAAGCTCGTCCGAGGACGAGCTTTTATTTTTTTATGGAACAAGTTCATTAAAATTTATAAACAATTGCATTTACATTCATCCCTGCACCAACAGATGCAAATAGAACAATATCGCCTTTGTTTATTTGATGTGAAGATAATTCACCATTCAGAATCATTTTTAATAAGATAGGAATTGTGGCAACACTACTATTTCCTAATTTATCAATAACCATAGGCATTATATTCTCAGGAACAGGTTGTTCATACAAATCAAAAAATCTCTTTACAATAGCTTCATCCATTTTTTCATTTGCTTGATGAATAATGATTTTATTTAATTGTGAAATCGTATATCCACTTTCATCAAAACATTTTTTCATCGCGTCAGGAACATTCGATAAAGCAAACTCATATATCTTTCGTCCAATCATTTTTATATACTTGACATCTGGACAAGTTTCTGTGTTATAAGATTTTCCAAAAAATAGATAATCTTTTTCAGTTAAAGTGAATGAAGCTGAAAGATGTGATTTTAAACCTTCGTCATCATGATTATTTATTTCCAATATTGCAGCACCAGCACCATCTGCATAAATCATGCTGTCTCTATCATGGATATCAACAACCCTTGATAAGGTTTCTGCGCCAATAACCAAACATCTTTTTGCAATTCCAGCTTTAATAAAGGCATTCGCCTGTATCATACCTTCTAGCCATCCTGGGCAACCAAAAAGTACATCATAAGCAACGCAATAATTATTTTTGATTTGCAATTGATGTTTAACTCGTGAAGCTAAGCTTGGAACTGAATCTGATTGAATTGTACCTGAAATTACATCTCCAAAATTGTGTGCAAAAATGATATAATCTAATGTTTCTGGATCTATTCCCGAGTTTTCTATCGCCTGTTTAGCGGCAATGAAACCTAAATCTGATGTAACTTGATTATTGTTGGCATACCGTCTTTCTTCTATACCTGTTATAGATTTTAATTTTTCTGCAATGATGGTATTATTTTGTTTTAATGCAACTCCTTTTTCATCAAGAAAGTTATGTTGAGCAAAAAATAAATTTGTGATTGTTTCGGAGGGAATGTAGTTACCTACACCAATTATTTTACTTGTCATTTAATCTGTCTAACTAAATTTAGAACTCTTCTTCAGTAAAAAGCTTTTTTATTTAATTAAGTATTAAAGGTAGTGTAAATCTTATGACATATATAAATATTTTAATTTTTGTTTAAAAAAATGAAATATTCATAAAGCAAATAAAGATTTTTTATTAATCAGTACAGAAAGTGAATATTATATTATAAATTAATAAAACATTTTAAAAATCTTTAACTTAGACTTCTGTCGATTTTTTTTAAATTTGTTAAAAATAATACACAATGAAATACTTATTCATCGGATTTTTAGGATTGTTTATAGCTTGTAATGCGCAAGAAACAAAGAAATCAGTTTCTAAAAAACAATCCATTCAACAAACCACAAAAACACCACAAAAAATGAATAAAATTTACGATTATACATTTAAGGATATCAATGATGAAGATTTTAATTTTGCTGATTTAAAAGGTAAAAAAATCTTGATTTTGAACACAGCTTCAAAATGTGGTTATACACCTCAATATGATGCATTAGAAAAATTGTACCAAGAATACAAAGATCAAGGTTTGGTTGTTGTAGGATTTCCATCAGATAATTTTGGTGGACAGGAATTTGATAATAACGAAGAAATAGCTAATTTTTGTAAATTAAATTATGGCGTTACATTTCCTTTGATGTCGAAAAGTGATGTCATTGGAAAAAATCAAAATGAAATTTTCAAATTCTTAACAAAAAAATCATTGAATGGTAAATCTGACCATGAAGTGAAATGGAATTTTACAAAATTTTTGATTAATGAAGATGGAACGTTAGAAACTGCTTATTCATCAAAAGTAAAACCGGATGACAAACAAATAATAGATTGGTTAAATAAATAGTAAATGAAGTTAGATATTCTTGCAATTGGAGCACATCCTGATGATGTAGAATTGGGATGTGGTGGAACACTAGCAAAAGAAATTAGAAACGGTAAAACAGTCGGAATTCTCGATTTAACGAAAGGAGAATTAGGGACTCGTGGTACTGATGAAACTCGTCGTGTAGAAGCAAATGATGCCAAAGATATTTTGGGTGTGGTTGTAAGAGAAAACCTTGGGATTGCAGATGGTTTTTTCTTGAATGACAAAGAGAATCAATTGAAAATTGTAGATGTTATTCGTAAATATCAACCTGATATTATTTTGAGTAATGCACCGCATGACAGACATCCAGATCATGGAAAAGGATCAGATTTAGTGAATACCGCTATTTTTTTATCAGGATTGCCAAAGATAGAGAATGGTTTAGCAGCTTGGCGTCCTAAGAAACACTTTCATTATATTCAATGGTTGCCATTAGAGCCTCATTTTGTAGTGGATATTTCAGGTTTTATAGATACGAAAGTAGAAGCATGTATGGCTTATAAAACACAATTCTTTGATCCAAATTCGAGCGAACCACAAACGCCAATTTCATCCAAAAATTTTACAGATTCTATTCGATATCGTGCATATGATTTGGGAAGATTAATAGGAACTGAGGCAGGAGAAGGTTTTATTTCGAGAAGTTATATTGGCGTAAATAATTTAGATTCTTTAATTTAGAAATAAAGGTTAAAAAAACCTTTATTTTTTTGCGAAAATTATTTGCAAGTACCGATTAATAGGCTATATTTGCAGTCCAATTGAGGAATTAAATAACAATAATTTCACAAGGCAAATGGTGGTTGTAGCTCAGTTGGTTAGAGCGCCGGATTGTGGTTCCGGAGGTCGTGGGTTCGAGACCCATCATCCACCCAAAAAACTTTAGAATTTAGTTTTAAAATAAAATTCGTACCAAATGGTGGTTGTAGCTCAGTTGGTTAGAGCGCCGGATTGTGGTTCCGGAGGTCGTGGGTTCGAGACCCATCATCC
>NZ_JACALO010000050.1:6265-16821 GCF_030328185.1 Empedobacter sp. 225-1
ACCCTTATAAATCTCAATTTCGTTGGAAGTTGAGATTTTTTTATTATATAGAATTTTTCAAACTTAGCCTTTCTTTGAAAAACCATATTAAATTCTTCTTAATTTTACCAAAACATTTGAAATGAAAAAATCATCAATATTTTTAGGATTGATTGCTTTTACAGGAATTTTGAGTTCTTGTTCAACTCAAAAAGCAGTCAAAGAATCCACTCAAACTTCAACAGAAATGACAAAAGAATATGCCTATCAAACATATGCAAGTTTCCCATTAACTACAGATATATCGCATTTAACAAAAAACGAAAAAGAAATTTTACGTTTGATGTTTAAAACAGCTGATATTATGGACGATTTATTTTGGCAACAAGCTTACGGTGCTAAAATAGATTTAATGGACGAAACCAAAGGAGAAGCCAAAGAATATGCAAAAATAAACTATGGTCCTTGGGATAGGTTGAATAACGAAACACCTTTTGTCAATGGAATTGGAGCAAAACCTGCAGGTGCAATGTTTTATCCTATTGATATGACGAAAGAGGAATTTGAACAGGCTAATTTAAAAGATGGTAAATCGCCTTATACAATTGTTCGTCGAAATAGAGAAGATAAATTGTATACGATACCGTACCACGAAAATTTTAAAAATCAGTTATCTAAAGCAGCTGAATATTTAACGCAAGCTTCAGAATTAGCAGAGGATGCAGGATTAAAAAAATATTTAAAATTACGTGCTGGCGCATTGATGACAGATGATTTTTATGCAAGTGATTTGGCTTGGATGGACATGAAAAATGCCAACATTGATATGGTTGTTGGACCAATCGAAAATTATGAAGATCAATTGTTTGGTTATAAAACGTCTTATTCCGCTTATATATTGGTGAAAGATATTGAATGGTCAAAAAAATTGGCAAAATTTGTTCAATACCTACCAGAATTACAACGCAATCTACCTGTTTCTGCAAGTTATAAGAAAGAAGTTCCTGGAACAGATTCCGATCTTAATGCGTATGATGTGGTGTATTATGCTGGAGATTGTAATGCAGCAGGAAAAACAATCGCGATTAACTTACCAAATGACGAACGTGTGCAATTAGAAAAAGGAACACGTCGTTTGCAATTGAAGAATGCGATGAAAGCGAAGTTCGATAATATTTTAGTTCCAATATCTACCGCTTTAATTGATGAGAGTCAACAAAAAAATATAAAATTTGATGCGTTTTTCTCAAATGTAATGTTTCATGAAGTTGCACACGGATTAGGAATTAAAAACACAGTGAACGGAAAAGGTAGTGTTCGAGATGCATTAAAAGAAGCGAATTCGGCTTTAGAAGAAGGAAAAGCAGATATTCTTGGCTTGTATATGGTGAATCAATTGTTGAAAAAAGGAGAATTGACAGGAACTCAAGAAGATTATTTTGTGACGTTTTTGGCAGGAATTTTACGTTCTGTTCGTTTTGGTGCAAGCTCTGCTCATGGACAAGCAAATATGATTGCATTTAATTATTTTGCAGAAAATGGCGCTTTCGTGAAAACGGAGAGAGGTCGTTACAAAGTAAATGTTGTAAAAATGGAACAAGCGATGAATGGCTTATCAGAATTGATTTTGACGTTGCAAGGAAATGGTGACTACAATGGTGTTAAAAAATTATATGCTGACAAAGGAACAATTCATAGCGATTTACAACAAGATTTAGATGTTTTGAAAACAAAAAATATTCCAGTGGATGTCATATTTAAACAAGGTCCGAATATGTTGGGATTGTAAGAAGTTAAATATCAATACAAAATTTAAAAGCCACTCCAAGAGTGGCTTTTCTAATTTATTTTTTAAAAATAGATCGTTTCATTACTATCGGGATCTCCAATCATAAATTCAATTTCAAAATTGGTGAAATTTCGTTTTATTCCTTGTACACTTATTGTATCTCCACAACTAAAAGACATTGCGTTTATTTCTTCTATTTCTGGAGAAAACTCAAATTTTCCCTTTTGACAAATATTAACTTTTGGAATTCTATCATTCAAATAGAAATTCCCTTTAGAATCAAGCCTTAATCTTATCTTTTCTAAATCACTCACATCAATCGTAGAAGATTTAGAAACTTTATAAGTACCTACAATATTTCCGTCAGTAACTTCTTAAAGCAAAGAAGGTTTAATGGAATAATAAATAAAATCCTTTTAATAATTGTTTTTTATTCATTGGATTTTTCCAAAACCCAATAATCATCATCGTTATTCTAATCAAAAAAGATAATCCTAAAATAATGATTATAAAAAAAACTGAAAGAGTAAAAGAAATATTGTCATGAATTATTTCTTCGATTCTAAAAACGTTTCAAAAGCTTTTTCAAATTCTTCTAATGTAATTAGATGTGTCATATTTGCAGCAAAAATTTGTTCGATATTTCCGTTTAGTTTTTGTAAATTTTCGACAAATTCAATCTGAAATTTTGGTTCGATGACATCATCTTGTAAACCGGTAAAAATTAAGTTTTGTTTTATAGGAATAGCTTTTAGTAATTGTTCAGGCAAAAAAGGTTGAAGTCTTTCTATAGCAATTACAGCAGGATTGAACATTAATACAGGAATATTTAATACCAGTCCCAAATAATAACTTATCATTCCGCCAAGACTTGTTCCTGCAATAAATTCGATCGGTTCTTTTTTGAATTGAGCAATTAAATCTTGCACTAAAGTTGTTGCATTATCATAATCAATAGATGGTGCAAAGCAATCGCCTAATGAGTCTAAATATGCTCTTTTTTCATCTGTTACAGATCCTTGGTAGCCGTGTAAGTATGCAAATTTCATTTGTTTTATATTTTATAATGTCAAACTTTACTTCGATAAACTCAGTAACCAAGAGTTAAGTCTGACGTTGTAAAAATACAAAATAAATACACGTTCAAATGTATTTTAAGATCGTTACGTTTTTATTTTTTTTTGAATGAATTAGTTAATTCACTAACTTAAATGTAAATTAGTAGTAAATAAAGTGCTTACAGTTTATATTTTTTATTAATTATATAATTATGAACGATACAAGTTTAAAACATGTCAATTCTAAACTAAAAAAACTTCCTGATTATTTTTTGGAAGAGGTTAAAATTATATTGATTTTTTAACTTTCAAAAATAATCAAGAAAAAAATTTTGAATTAACAAAAGAACAAGAAAAGATATTAGATCAACGCTTAGAAGAACCTAAGGAGAATTTTTTGTATGCAAAAGATGTTATGAAAGAATTGCGAAAAAAATATGAATTATAATATTCGCATTTATCCTGAAGCTGTATAGGATATCGACCAAGCTTTTGCTTATTATTCTGAGTTTTCTATTTCTGCTATAAAATCTTTTGAAGCTGAGTTAGCAAATGTTTTTGAAGCTTTAGAAACAAACCCTTTTTACCAATTGATGTATAAAAATTTACATGGAAAACCCTTCAAATCTTTACCTTATTTGTAATCTTCCCTAAAAAACGGAACGTTTAAAAATATAGTTTATTAACTTAGGGATAATTATGAAACAAAGCAATTTTACAGAAGTTCAGATCGTAAAGATTTTATCTGAACAAAATTAGGGCAAAACAGTCAATGAAATTTGTCATGAACATGGAATAAGTCAACCCACTTTTTATAAATGGAAGCCCATCAATTAGCTCAATTAAAGGAACTAGAGAAGTAATTGTCTCAATATAAAAAATTGTAGCAGAGCTTACTTTAGAAAACGTAGTTTTAAAAGATGTTATCAAAAAAAAGCTATAACGCCTTGTGAAAAACGAGAATTGGTGTTGTATTCAAAAGCAAAATATTAACTAAGTTCTCGCAGGGGTTGTCGTCTATTTAGTTTAAGAACGTCCGTTTTTTATTATCAAAAAGTCTGTAAAAATGAAGATGATAAAATATGTTTTCAATTGATAGCTCTATCCAACGAGCATCAAACTTGGGGCTTTTGGATGATGTATTATCGTTTACGAAATTTAGGCTTTACTTGGAACCATAAACGCGTTTATCGTGTTTACAAAATGATGCGTTTAAATTTGAGAAATAAACGCAAGAAACGATTATCAGCACGGGTAAAAGATCCACTTTTGCGCCCGATTAATCATAACATTACGTGGAGCATTGATTTTAAGCAGGATGCTTTGCAGAATGGTAAAAAAGTGCGTTCATTGAATATTTTGGATGATTTTAACCGAGAAATTTTAGCCATCGCCGTTGATACGAGTTTGCCTTCTGGACGAGTAGTAAGAGAGCTTGAGAATTTAATTCAATGGAGAGGAAAATCAGAGCGAATAAGAGTCGATAATGGACCAGAATTTATTGCAAACGCTCTAAAAGATTGGTGTCATAATCAGTCTATTGAATTGAATTGATTTATATTCAGCCTGGTCAACCGACGCAAAATAGTTTGATCGAACGTTTTAATCGTACATTTAGACAAGAAGTTTTGGATTGTTTTATGTTTTCAACAATCAAGCAATTCAACATATTCTCTCAAGCTTGGATGTGGATGTATAACAATAAGAGACCGCACGCAAGCCTCGGATACCTTACTCCGCACAAGTTTTTGTTGAAATATGGAAAAATAAATAAACCGAATACAAGTGAATTTCCAACATTTCAGCAAGATAATTGTAGTAATAATCAGTGGAAATCATTAGTTTTGAATGTAGCTAGTTAAGGGAAGATTACAATGTTTTATCTAGTCATTCTATTTTGTTGGAAATAAAGATTCTATTTTCTGTAGTTCTCATTTATTAACTTTATGATTAATTCAAAAATTTTATAACAAAAAAACGGGATTCCAATAATACCAATTATCCAACCTAATAGTGGAGTGTATTTTCTTGAATCATTAAATAGATGGTTAAATGGTAGCATTGCATAGCAAAGAATAATGAAAATGAAATAGCCTATTATCCTTGCAATATTTTTAGTTTTATCACTATATAAATTATTGTTTAGAATGTAAACTACTAAAGCTCCACCACCAAAAAAGAATAGAGTTAAAAGTGCTATTATAGTTGTTTGCTTTTTTTTCGATACAATTAATAAAAAAAAAGAAATAATTACAAATAGAATACTGATTAAGTAATAGATTTTTTTATTTTTTATAATCATTTTGATAAATACTAATTTTGAATACAGTGAGTAAAGATAAATTTATAATTTCTGATTTAAAGTTTAATTATCAACCAAAATCAACCAAAATGAGAAAAATAGAACAACTTTTTAGTGAATATGGTGAGAGTCATCAAAATGCTACAAACAAATTGATTCATTGGATTTGTGTTCCACTCATCTTTTGGACGATTCTTGGCTTTATTTCCTACATTCCAACGCCGCATTTTTATATTCCAGCTTTTGGTTATATAAGTATAGCTTCAATTATTGCGTTGATAATTGTTTCAAAATTTTATTTCAGACTTTCGTTTGTCGTTGGTTTTATCATGATTTTTGTGATGTTGATAATGGAGTTTTTTATTTCACAATGCAATCTTCAATTTGGTATTAAATCTTGGACAGTTTACTTGGCAGTTTTAACTTTACATGGATTCAGAAATTCGTTGGTCACAAAATAGAAGGGAAGAAGCCAAGTTTTCTCAAAGACTTACAATTTTTGTTGGTTGGCCCAATTTGGTTATTAGGTTCTATTCTTCGTAAGATAGGAGTTAAATATTAAGATTTTTCATCTAAAGACGAAAGAGATTATAACGACAAGTTTGCCTAAGAAAGGGCTAACTTGCGGTTATATATTTGAAAAGCAAAAAGTTTAAACTAAAAAATGCTTCCAATAAATAGGAAGCATTTTTCGTTTCATGTGTTGTTTTAAGCGTGTTTACACTTTCAGGTCTGTATGAGCGCCCAAAAGTGCTTTATTTTCTTCGATTATAGGATCAACCAAATCTTTTAAGAATTCTTCTGTCTGTTCAGATGCAAATCCTGTAAAGTTCTTCGGATCTAATAATTCGACTAATTTATCTTTATCAATTTTTACGTTATCATCAGCAATAATACGCTCAATCAAATCGTTTGATTTTCCTTCCATTTTCACTTGTCTTGCAGCTTCCATAGAATGCGTACGGATGATTTCGTGTAATTCTTGACGGTCTCCACCATTTTTAACCCCTTCCATAATGATATATTCGGTTGCCATAAATGGTAATTCTTCCGCAATATGCTTCTCGATGATTTTAGGATAAACGACTAAACCATCTAAAATATTGTTCCAAATGATTAAAATTGCATCAATCGCTAAGAAAGCTTGAGGAACGGCTAAACGTTTGTTTGCAGAATCGTCTAATGTTCTTTCGAACCATTGTGTTGAGGCAACCATTGCAGGAGAACTTGCCAAAGACATCACGTATTTCGCTAATGAAGCGATACGCTCAGAACGCATTGGGTTGCGTTTGTATGCCATTGCAGAAGATCCAATTTGGTTTTTCTCGAAAGGTTCTTCAATTTCTTTTAAGTTTTGTAATAAACGTAAGTCGTTTGTGAATTTATGTGCAGATTGTGCAATGTTTGATAATAATTCTAATGCTTGTGCATCAATTTTACGATCGTAGGTTTGTCCTGAAACGGCAAAAACATTATTGAATCCGAAACGTTCAGATAATTTTTTGTCTAATGTTTTTACTTTTTGGTAATCTCCGTCAAATAATTCTTTGAAAGAAGCCGCTGTTCCAGTTGTTCCTTTTACTCCGCGGAAACGTAAAGTATCGATTCTGAATTCTAATTCTTCTAAGTCTAATAAAACAGATTGTAACCAAAGTGTTGCACGTTTACCAACTGTAGTTAACTGCGCTGGTTGAAAATGTGTAAATCCTAATGTTGGTAAATCTTTGTACTGACGTGCAAATTTTGCTAAACCGTCAATTACATTGATTAATTGTCCTTTGATGTGTTGAAAACCATCACGGATTTGAATCAAGTCTGTATTATCGCCAACAAAAGCAGAAGTTGCACCTAAGTGAATAATTGCTTTTGCGCTTGGTGCAACGTCTCCGTAAGCGTGTACGTGAGCCATTACATCGTGGCGAAATTTCTTTTCGTAAGCTGCTGCAACATCATAATCAATGTTTGTTGCATTGTCTTTTAACGCTTGAATTTGTTCGTCTGTAATATCTAATCCAAGTTCTTTTTCAATTTCTGCTAAAGCAATCCAAAGCTGTCTCCATGTTGTAAATTTTTTCTCAGGAGAAAAGATGTATAGCATTTCGTCGCTACAATATCTCGATTCTAACGGATTTTGATACTTGTTCATTGTATTGTGTTTGTTTTGTTTTTAAAATTTCTTCAAAATGGTTTGTACGTCTTTCACATAATATCCTTCGAAAAGATAAGCGTGAATCAACAATGGAAATAATTGCGCAATAGGCAAACGTTCCTCGTAATTGGCTTCGAGCGGATGACTTTCTTGATAAGCATCGAAAAAAGCATCGTCAAATCCACCAAAAAGTTTTGCTATAGCAATGTCCATTTCGCGATGTCCATAGTAAATAGCAGGGTCTATAATTGTAAATTCATCGTTTGAATTCGCTAAAATATTTCCGTTCCAAAAATCACCATGAATTAACGCTGGTTTTTCTTCGGGGAATATAGAATTCAATTGTTTACATAAATTTTCTGCTGATTTTAGTTGTTTTGAAGTGATTAATTGTTTGTTTTGCAACAATTTTATCATGGGTAAGATTCGATTGTTTGCGTAAAAATCACTCCAAGTTGTTGTAAAACTATTCGGTTGCACCACAATTGCGATATAATTGTCTTCTGTCCAACCAAATTGTTTGTTTGTTTTTTGATGAAGTTTAGCTAAGTTTCTTCCTAAGTTTTCCCAATTAACAACAGTTGGAGTAGAGGATTCTATCCATTCTAACACTAAATATTGAAAATCTTTTCCAGCTTCACCAACATCGATCACCTTCGGAACTGAAAATGTCTTTGTTTTTTTGATGGCTTCTAAAGCTCGCGCTTCTTTTTTGAAAAGTTGTGGGAAGTTATTAGCAGAATTAACCTTTAAAAAATATTTTTTATCAAACGACTCTAATCGAAAGGCATCGTTAATATCACCACCTTTTATCGGGACGATAGAATCTATGCCTAAATTCAATTGTTTTAATCGTTCTAAAATTTCATTCATAAAAATATCTCATAAAGTTATAGCCTAACAATAACGTCAGGCTATATTATAAATTATATTAAAATAAAGTTGTTCTAATAATGTTTTGAGAGCGCTCTGGACCAACCGAAACTAAATAAACTTCGATTCCTAAGTATTTTTCAATGTAGTGGATGTAATCTTGCGCAGTTTGCGGTAATTCGTCGAAAGTTTTTACGTTTGTAATATCTTCTTTCCATCCAGGTAATTCGTCGTATTGAGCTTCGTAATTACCCAATTTAGTTGTAGAAGAAGTGAAATAATCGATGATTTTTCCATCTTCAGTTTTGTAACCTGTACAAACTTTAACGGTATCAATATTAGACATTACATCTAATTTAGTGATTACTAAATGTGTAATTCCATTAATCATACAAGCGTGTTTTAACGCCACTAAATCTAACCATCCTGTACGACGTGGACGACCTGTAGATGCTCCGAATTCGTGACCAACTTGACGGATTTTTTCTCCTAATTCGTTGTCCAACTCTGTTGGGAAAGGTCCGTTACCAACACGTGTACAATATGCTTTAGAAACTCCGATCAAATTTTTTAGTTTTGTAGGAGGAACTCCAGCACCAACACAAACTCCACCAGTTGTTGGAGAAGATGATGTAACGAAAGGATATGTACCAAAATCGATGTCTAACATCAAGGCTTGTGCACCTTCGAATAAAACGTTTTTACCTTCGTCAATTGCTTGGTTAATTTCTAACTCAGTATCAATAATACGTTCTTTTAAACGCTCTCCGTAAGCCACGTATTTTTCGTAGATTTCTTCAAAAGCTAAAGGCTCTTTTTCGAATAATTTTTCGAATAAAGCATTTTTAACAATTAAATTTTCTTTGATTTTTTCTTTTAAAATATCTGGATTTAATAAATCAATAGCACGAATACCAACACGAGCAACTTTATCCTCATAACAAGGTCCAATTCCGCGTTTTGTTGTACCAATTTGATCTTTTCCGGCAAATTCTTCACGATATTCATCTAACAAAATATGATAAGGCATAATAATATGCGCTCTTCTTGAGATAAATACATGATCTGTAGATAAACCTCTTGCTTCTAATTTTTCGATTTCAGTGAAAAAAGCTGCAGGATCTACTACGACACCATTCGCAATAATACATTTTCCTTTGCATTGTAAAACTCCAGAAGGTAATAAGTGTAATACAAATTTATCATCACCTACATATACTGTATGACCAGCGTTGTTACCACCTTGGTAGCGTACAACATAATCTGCTTTTTCAGCAAGAACATCTGTAATTTTTCCTTTTCCCTCGTCACCCCATTGAAGACCGACTACTACGTGTGTTGACATATGTTTGTTCGTTATTTGTTTTTGGAAATAAAAATGAAACAATTCATTTTATCTTGGTTCACTGCAAAGGTAATTTAAACCTTTTCTTAAACAAATTTTAAACTCGATTTAGCACTATTATTTTTCAAGATTTTGTTAATAATTTTTGAAGATGAAATTTACTTAAAAATAACCGAATCCATTTAAATAAAAAGCGTAATTTTACAAACTTTTACACCAAAAATTTCCATATGAAAATTGAAATCTGGTCGGATGTCATGTGTCCGTTCTGTTACATCGGAAAAAAACATTTTGAACAAGCTTTAACCCAAATTCCTTATCAAGATAAAATTGAGGTGGAATGGAAAAGTTATCAGTTAAATCCTGATTTATCTAAAACTGAAATTACATCTGTTGATGAATACTTAATTCAAGCAAAAGGAATTTCGCAAGAACAAGTTTCTGCGATGCATAATCAGTTAGCTGAAATGGGAAAACCTGTAGGAATCGACTTTCAACAACAAAACTCTAAAGTTGTGAATACAGGAGATGCTCATCGTTTAATTCATTTTGCGCAAGCAAATGGAAAAGGTTCGGAAGCAGAAGAAAGACTTTTTAAAGCGTATTTTACTGAAGGTAAAAATGTTGCTGATTATGAAGTTTTGGCTGAATTGGCTGAAGAAATTGGTTTAAATAAAACCGAAGTTCTTGAAATGCTAAATTCTGATGCAAATGTTTTTGAAGTTGCTTCTGATGTTTTGGATGCACGTAATATTGGTGTTTCTGGCGTTCCGTTTTTTGTAATCGATCGTAAATATGCGATTTCTGGAGCGCAACCTGTCGAGTATTTTGTATCTGCCTTGACACAAGCTTACGAAAAAGATCATTTGGATCAACCACAAAATGGTGCTTCTTGTGATGTAGACGGAGATTGTGATTAAACTTTTTTAAATAAAACAGAAAGGACTTCAATTTACACTGCCCCCAAAAAGTTAGACACTTTTTGGGGCATTTTTTATGACAAGAAAAGTAAAATATGGTGTAGCATTTAAGTTACGTTGTGTGAAAGAAGTTTTAGAAAA
>NZ_JACALO010000051.1:0-15341 GCF_030328185.1 Empedobacter sp. 225-1
AAGGAAGTTTGGCTATATTAGCCCTATCGAAAAACTAAAATCTACTTGGCCAGTTGCACTTATAACTTGAACATGGCAATTAATAAAAAATATGATATAGTAATTTTTTAAAATTAGATGACTTTAACAGAAAATTAAAAGTAAAGAATTTTATATTCAATCAAAATCTGTTATTTTAGTGGAAATATTAATATTATAAGTAAACTACATAAAATTAAAAGATGAAAAAGGGTGTATTTTTGATGTCAGTTTTGGGTGTTCTTTTCTTTGTTCAATCATGTGAAACGAAGAAGGAAAATGCTGACACAACAAAAGAAGAAGTTATACAAAATGATACAATTCAAGTAAAAGAAACTGTTGGTAATCCTACAGATGTAAAAGCTGACCCAGGGACATTTCAAATAAAACCTTTGAAATACGGTTACGATGAGTTAAAAGAATACATTGATGCAAAAACAATGGAAGTTCATTACTCTAAACATTATTTAGGATACATCAACAAGATGAACACTGCATTAAAAGAAGCCAATATCAAATCAAATGATATCGTAGATATTTTGAAAAAAATGGATATGAATAATGGTGCTTTACGCAATAATGCTGGTGGATATTACAATCACATGCTATATTTCGATATTATGTCTCCAACGCCTCAAAAAGAGCCTAAAGGAGATCTTAAAGCAAAGATTGATGCAACATTTGGTTCTACAGAAGAATTGTTAAAACAATTGGATGAAGCGGGTGCAAAACGTTTTGGTTCTGGTTGGGCTTGGTTAGTTGTAAAAGAAGATGGTTCTTTAGCAGTTACAAGTACAGCAAATCAAGACAATCCGTTGATGCCTGGTGCAGAAGTTGCAGGAACACCAATTTTAGGAATTGATGTTTGGGAACATGCATATTACTTGAAATACCAAAACAAACGCGATGAATATTTGAAAGCGTTCAATAATGTTTTGGATTGGAAACAAGTTGAAGATAATTACAAGAAGGCGAAATAAACTTCTTAAAACACAATGCTCCAATTAGTAATATATTTCTTTGGAGCATTTTTTATAAAAGAATGTAAAATGAAAACTTAACCATTCATTCTAATTTTACAAAATCAATATTTCTTTTTAATCCATTAAACTTAGTTCGTTTGACAGGTGATTTTTTAAAAATTACTCGGAAAACGTCTTCGGTAATTTCTTCCCAGTCTTTTTTCGAAAATTGATTGATACTTTCGTGCCTTATAAAACGCGTTTCCTTTGTAGGAAGCGAAAAACGATTCCAAGGACAAACTTCTTGACATACATCACAACCAAAAATCCAATCATCAAACTTTCCTTTCATTTCAGCAGGAATCTGATCTTTCAATTCGATTGTAAAATACGAAATACATTGACTTCCGTTCACCGTTTTATTTGGTAAAATAGCATCTGTTGGACAAGCCTCAATACAACGCGTACAATTTCCACAATGATCTGTTGCAATTGGAGAATCATAAGCCAACTCCAAATCAATAATTAATTCAGATAAAAAGAAGAACGATCCTTTTTGTTTGGATAACGTCAACGAATTTTTTCCAACCCACCCAATTCCTGCTTTTTTTGCCCAAGCATGTTCTAATATTGGTGCAGAATCTGCAAAAGCTCGACCACTCACCTCTCCTATTTCATCTTGAATAAAATCTAACAATTCGCGCACTTTTTCCTTCACAACAAAATGATAATCTTCACCTTGTGCATACATGGCTACTTTGTACGAATTAGGATTTCGATCTAAATCTTGGTAATAATTATACGTCAACGAAATCACAGATTTTGCTCCTTCAACCAACAAACGTGGATCTAATCGCATATCAAAATGATTTTCCATATATTTCATTTCTCCATGAAAATCATTTTTTAACCAAGCTTCTAAATGAAGTGCTTCGTCTTCTAAAAAGTCAGCCTTTGCTATTCCACAAGAAATAAATCCTAACAATTCAGCTTTTTCTTTGATTCGTTGGGACCATTTTATTTTAATATGTTCTTCTGTTTGAAGGAGCATTTTAATTATGAATAATTAAATTTGAATTGATCTTAAATGTAAAACTTCAATAAAATCAGTATGAAACGATTCGTCTATTCAAGTGTTTAAATTATTCCTTAGATTAATTTAAATCTATCGAGAACTTAGACAAAATATTATCTAAAGATTCTTCGACAAGCTAGAATAAAAGCGAACTTAGAACAAATTTACAAATCAAATAAATCGGTTTGAGGAGAATTTTCACCTCTATATTTCACACCAATATGTTTATAGGCTTTTTCTGTTGCTACACGACCACGCGCCGTACGCATCAAATAACCTTCTTGAATGAGATAAGGTTCATAAACTTCTTCCAATGTCCCGCCATTTTCACCAACTGCTGTAGCTAAAGTTGTAATTCCGACAGGTCCTCCTTTAAATTTTTCGATAATGGTTGATAAAATACGATTATCCATTTCGTCTAAACCATTGTCATCAACTTTAAGAGCTTTTAAAGAAAATTCTGCGATTGATAAATCAATCTTTCCGTTTCCTTTTATCTGTGCAAAATCTCGCGTTCTACGTAACAAAGCATTTGCAATACGAGGTGTTCCACGACTACGACCAGCGATTTCTATCGCAGCTCTTTCGTCAATTGGTGTATCTAAAATACGAGAAGAACGCTCTACAATCGAACTTAAAAGTTCTACATTGTAATATTCGAATCTAAAATTAATTCCGAAACGAGCGCGTAAAGGAGCAGTTAATAAACCAGAACGTGTTGTTGCGCCTATTAAGGTAAAAGGATTCAAGCCAATTTGCACTGAACGTGCATTAGGTCCTGACTCAATCATAATATCGATCTTAAAATCCTCCATTGCCGAATATAAATATTCTTCGATAACAGGTGACATTCGGTGGATTTCATCAATAAAAAGCACATCATTTTCTTCTAAATTTGTCAATAAACCTGCTAAATCACTCGGTTTATCGAGAACTGGTCCAGAAGTAATTTTAATTCCAACGCCTAATTCATTCGCAATAATATTTGCCAATGTCGTTTTTCCTAAACCTGGAGGTCCGTGTAATAAAACATGATCCAAGGCTTCTCCACGAAGTTTAGACGCTTTTACGAATACTTCTAAATTTTCGAGAATATGAGCTTGTCCTGCAAAATCATCAAAACTTTGCGGACGCACGGTATTTTCGTGATTAAGATCGTCGTCTGGATAAAATTCTTTATCAGGATTTAATAAATCTGACATAAAATGATGATATAAATTATAATGATAATATTACGAAGAACAATTTAAATTATCCGCCGTACTTTTACACCTACAAAGAACGCAATATTTTTTTAGATAAAAAGAATTATGAGCAAAGGAATATTATTAGTGAATTTAGGATCGCCCGATTCTACCGAAGTTGAAGATGTAAGAACATATTTACGTGAATTTTTAATGGATGGGAAAGTGATTGACTCACCTTGGTTGATTCGTAAAATGATCGTAGAACTTTTTATTTTACCTAAAAGACCGATACAATCAGCTGAAGCGTATAAAAAGATTTGGACAAAGGATGGTTCTCCATTAATTATTTATTCAAAAAATTTACAACAAAAAGTTCAAGAGCAATTAGATTTTCCAGTGGGATTAGCTATGCGTTATAAAAATCCTTCGATTGAAGTTGGACTACAAGAGCTTTATGATAAAGGCGTTCGCGATATATTAGTTGTTCCACTTTATCCTCAGTATACGATGTCAACAACAGAAACTGTTGCAGATAAGGTATTAGAAGTTCAGAAGAAAAAATTCAAAGATGTGAAAGTAAATTTCTTAAAAGCTTTTTACAAGCATCCTGATTATATTAAAATTTTAGGAGATTCTATCAAAGAGAATTTACCCGAGAATTACGATAAATTATTATTTTCTTATCATGGAATTCCAGAACGTCACGATAAAAAAGCACTGAGAGCAGCAAAAGTTAGCAAATTACCAATTGAAACGTATCGCAATCAATGTTTAGAGACAACAGAGTTAGTGGCAGATTACTTGCAATTACCAAAAGATAAATACTACACATCCTTTCAATCTCGTTTAGGAAAAGATCCTTGGATCAAACCTTATACAGACGAAACGTTAGAACATTTTCCAGAAGAAGGTGTGAAGAATTTGGCTGTTTGTACTCCTGCTTTTGTAGCTGATTGTTTAGAAACCTTAGAAGAAATTTCGATGGAGGGTAAAGAAGAGTTTTTAAAAGCTGGTGGTGAACAATTTACATACATACCATGTTTAAATGATCGTCAAGATTGGATTGATACTTTAGTTAAATGGTTTCAAGGTTGGGAAAATAATTAAAAAGCATTTTAACCTTACAAAATAAATTAGATATCTTTGTTTAGAATTTTTCAATTTTAAACAAAGATATTTTTTTTAGTACATGAGACTATTTATCTCAATCCTATTTTTAGTCCTATCCGTTTTTAGCTCTGCTCAGTTTTTAGATACAAGTGGAAATCTAATTATTGATGGGCGAAAATATCTAAAGTCTAAAGTAGACACAACAGGTCGTGCATCAGGTTGGGAAATTTATGGAGCAAATACGTTAACTGTCAATCAAAATACATTTTCTAATTGGATGGCCGGAGGAGAAAATTCGGTTTCTCTCAATGCAAAAGCTGATTATGAATTCAATTTCCGAAAAAAGAAACATTTTTGGGACAATCGTTTTATTTTAGAATATGGATTCTTAGATAATAAAACCAATGGAACACGTAAAACTGCAGATAACATCAATCTTACAACTTCTTATGGATATTTGATTAAAGAAAAATGGTATCTAACTACATCGCTTAATATTCGTTCTCAGTTTTCTGCTGGTTATGATTATGGAGCAACTCCCAAAAAGAAACTATCAAATTTATTTGCTCCTGCGTATATTACAATAGGGGTCGGTGCAAATTATACACCTAATTCTAATTTTTCTGTAACATTTCAACCATTAACTTCTCGTACCACAATTGTTGCAGATAAAGATTTACAGACAAAAGGAACTTATGGTTTGCGCAACGATGGAGATGCTTTACTTTTCGAAGTTGGAGCCTATTTAGGTGGTCGTTATAAAGTAAAAATTTTTGAAAATGTAACCTACGATAACAATATTGGTATATTCTCTAATTATTCGAATAAGTTTTACAATTTAGATATTGTTTACGCAGGATTATTAGACATGAAAATCAATCACTTTATGTCTACTCAATTGGCTTTAAATCTAATTTATGATGAAGACCAAGTGAAAGAAACACAATTTAAGCAAACCTTAGGTATTGGGTTAACTTATAAAATAGACAGCACGAAAAAGAAACCGAAAAAAAAATCAAGAAAAAAAGAGATTCTTCCCTACTTCGATACAACTGGCATTGCTCCTATTCATCTGCCAAAAGTCAAATTGGATAAACGTAATTATGATCAAGTATTCGAAAAAAATACCATTGACGAAAAAGCTACTTATATCAAATCTGAATCAATATTTTGGGAATAATTAAACGAAAACAACTTTAACTATTTATGAAAAAACATTTAGTCACTTTAGCCTTATTTGCTTCTATGATGTCTTTTGCTCAAACTATAAAAGATGGGATAGTTACAACTGATAGTAAACGCTATTTAAAAGATCAAAAATTTGACGGTCGCCAACATGGTTGGTTTGTATCAGGTAACAATTCTCTTTTATTCTCTCAAAGTGCTTTTTCCAATTGGGTTGCAGGAGGTGTAAATTCATTTGCTTTAAATGCGAATGTTGATTACGAATTCAATTTAACCCGTGAAAAACATATTTGGGACAATCGTATCGTTTTAGGTTATGGAATTCAAACCAATAAAGGAGAAAGTTCTCGAAAAACAAATGATGTGATCGATTTAACTTCATCTTACGGTTATAACATCGGAAATAATTGGTATTTGGCTGCATCGATGAATTTCCGAACGCAATTTACAGAAGGATATGATTATTCGTTAGATCCAAAAGAAAAAATTTCAAATCTAATGGCGCCAGGTTATTTAAGTTTAGGATTGGGTGTTGATTATAAACCGAACGAAAATTTTCAAGTAAACATTCATCCTTTTACACCAAGAGTTACATTTGTTTTGGATAAAGATTTACAACAAAAAGGAAATTTTGGACTTAAGAATGATGGTGACAATACCTTATTTGAATTTGGTGCTTATTTAGGCGCACGATACAAATTACAAATAATGGATGGTATTAGCTATGACAGCCGTTTAGGAATCTATGCTGATTACTTAAAAAAAATCGGAAATATGGATGTTGCCTATCAAGGAATTTTAGACCTTAAAGTCAATAAATTTGTTTCGGCTCAAGTTGCTGTCAACTTATTGTATGACGAAGATCAAATTAAAAAAACTCAAGTAAAACAAACACTTGGAATCGGGTTTAATTATAAATTTGATAACACGCCTCCAAAAGTTGAAGAGGCATCAACAACAGCCTTCATACAAGAAGCACCAATCTTCGAAGAAAAAGAAAACACCATAGAAGTCGCAACTAATATTCTGAAGAATGAACCAATTCTTAATGAAACAAAATTAGTCACTCAATAATATTTTCAACCTGCTTTTGATAAGCAGGTTTTTTATTTTTTTTATCTTTACAATTCAATAGAAGAATAAAATGACAAAAAATATTTTTGGTGCGCTTTTACCACAAGTTTTAATTATAATTTGGGCTGCTTACGAGCTTAACATTGGGTTAGTTAATGATCAAAATAGTCGTGTTATCGTAAATAGTATTGTTATTTTAATTTTTGTTTTCATCTCTATCGTAACGTTGGTTAAAGTAATCAAATACCCTAACGACCCTACTTATTTGAAGAAAAAATAAACTTCGAAGTTCGTTAAACGAGTTTCAAAATTCGAATACAATCTCCGTTAAATTTCGTAAACTTGTGTTATAAAACAACAAAATGAAGTTAATCGGTCCTTTCAGACAAATTATAACACTTGCCAATTTACCTTTAAAAGGCGCAATTCACGAAAATCAAGTCGATATTCTTGAAAATGGCGGGATTATTACTGACAATGAAACAATTGTAGAAATTGGTCATTTCGAAACGATTTCTCAACAACATCCAAACATCGAAATTGAACGAATTGAAACAGAACAGGTTTTACTTCCTGGATTTGTCGATTCGCATACACACGTTTGTTTTGGAGGAAATCGCGCCAAAGATTTTGCAATGCGTTTGGACGGAAAAACCTATTTAGAAATTGCAGAAAGTGGTGGTGGAATTTGGTCTACCGTGACAGAAACACGTAAAAAAACGGTTGATGAACTGAAAGATATTACACTAAAACATATTGCGCAATTAGCCAAACAAGGAATTACAACGGCTGAAGTAAAATCGGGTTATGCACTTTCTGTTGAAGGTGAAATCAAGATGTTGGAAGCTATAAATATGGCGAATCAAGAAAGTGAAATTGATTTGATTCCGACTTTTTTAGGCGCGCATATGAAACCAAAAGATTTTGAAGGTTCGAACAAAGAATATTTAGAATTATTGGTAAAAGAAGTTTTTCCTAAATTAAAATCTGAAGAATTAGCAAACCGCATAGATATTTTTGTGGAACAATCTGCTTTTTCTGTTGAAGAAGGTGATTATTTCTTGAACGAAGCCAAAAAACAAGGATTTGACATTACCATTCACGCCGATCAATTTACGGCTGGAGGAAGTTATTTAGCCACTAAACACCATGCATTGAGCGCAGATCATTTGGAATTTTCTGGAAAAGAAGAAGTGAAAAATCTAGCCAATTCTGATGTTGTAGCAACAGTTTTACCTGGTGCTTCTATTGGTTTGGGAATGCAATATGCGCCTGCACGAAAATTGTTAGATGCTGGTTGTTGTGTTTCGATTGCTTCGGATTGGAATCCTGGTTCAGCTCCAATGGGAAATCTATTGACACAAGCTTCTGTATTAGCTACTTTTGAGAAATTATCAATGGCTGAAGTTTTAGCTGCAATTACTTTTCGTGCTGCAAAGGCTTTAAATTTAACTGATCGTGGAACAATAGAAAAAGGTAAAAAAGCCGATTTTATCAGCTTCTCTACCTTCGATTATCGTAATATTATTTATTATCAAGGACAATTACAACCAACAAATGTTTGGAAAAATGGTTCTTTGATTAATCAATAGTATAAATATTATCAGGAGTGATGGTATTTGCGTATATATAAATTTCAACTAAATGTTAAACTTTAAAGTCATTAAAAGCGATATTAAGTTCACATTACGTTAATTTATTGTAATTTTGCTCGCATAATTTTACAATTATGATAGCATCTATGACAGGTTACGGTAAAGCCGTATTGGAATTACCTGAAAAAAAAGTAACGATAGAAATCCGTTCTTTGAACAGTAAAACATTGGATTTGAACACAAGAATCCCTTCTTTTTACCGCGAGAAAGAATTAGAAATCAGAAATCTTATTTCAGAAAAAGTTCAACGTGGGAAAATTGATTTTTCGATGTTGGTTGAATTAAATCCAGCTGCAAGAAATCAATCTATAAATGCTGAATTAATCAAAAGTTATATGGAAGAATTCAAGTCGATCACTCCAAATGTGACTGACGGCGAATTGTTACCAGTTATCATGCGTTTGCCTGATGTTATTTCGTATACGCAAGATGATTTGAACGAAGAAGAATGGAATCAAATTCGTGCAACAATCATCGAAGCAATCAATGCTTTGAATCAATTTAGATTAGATGAAGGAAAAGTATTAGAAAAATATTTAACATTAAACTTAAATAATATTCTTGAACTTTTAACTCAAGTTATACCATTTGAACAAGAACGTATTGAAACAATTAAAGAACGTTTCAACAAACGTTTAGAAGAATTAAAAGTTGATGTTGATCAAAATCGTTTTGAGCAAGAAATGATTTTCTATTTGGAAAAATTAGACATCACAGAAGAAAAAGTTCGTTTGAAAAATCATTGCGAATATTTCTTAAAAGAATTAGCGGGAATAGCATCTAATGGTAAAAAATTAGGTTTTATTTCTCAAGAAATTGGACGAGAAATCAATACTTTAGGCTCAAAATCTAATCATTCTGAAATGCAAAAAATTGTCGTTCAAATGAAAGATGAATTGGAAAAAATTAAAGAACAATCGTTAAACATTTTATAATGAAAAAAGGAAAGTTAATTGTCTTTTCAGCACCATCAGGCGCAGGAAAAACAACTTTGGTTCGCTATGCTTTAGAACAATTAGATCACATCAAATTTTCTATTTCTTGTACAACAAGAGATAAACGCGAAGGTGAAGTTCACGGAAAAGACTATTATTTCTTAACTCCAGAAGAATTTAAAACAAAAATTGCAAACGACGAATTCGTAGAACACGAAGAAGTCTATCGTAATAATTTTTATGGAACATTAAAATCGGAAGTTGATCGTATTACTTCTGAAGGTAATTCTGTTATTTTTGATATTGATGTAATTGGTGCATTGAATATCAAAAAATTATACGGAGAAGAATGTTTAACCGTATTTGTTAATCCACCTTCATTAGATATTTTAAAAGAACGATTGATTTCACGTAATACCGAAAGCGAGGATAAGTTGAAACAGCGTATTGATAAAGCGGGAATCGAAATGGAAAAAGCAAAAGAGTTTGATACTATTCTTTTGAATGATGATTTAGAAACTGCAAAAGCAAAAACGTTAGATATTATTACTGATTTTATCAACTAATAATTTATCCTAATCCTATACAAATGCCTCGATTTTATTTATTCGAGGCATTTTTGTTATCTTTAATTCTGAAAATCAAAATAAAAAATGGAAATCCAAACTTGTTTAGAAATCAACGATGCTAAAATTCATTACATTCACCACGAAATTAATCCAGAAAGACCTACACTAATATTCTTACACGATTCCTTAGGGTGTACACAACTTTGGAGGGATTTCCCAAAAGAAGTTGCCGAAAAAAGTAATTGTAATCTGTTTATTTATGATCGAAAAGGTTATGGAAAATCATCTCCATTTACAATTGATCGACGCGAGTTAACTTATATGCACGATGAAGCGGACTTTTTAAATCAACTTGTCAACCATTTCAACTTTAAAGAAATTATTCTTTTTGGACATAGTGATGGTGGTACAATTGCATTACTGTATGCAGCTAAGTACCACAAAAATCTAAAAGGAATTGTAGTTGTTGGTTCTCATGTCATCGTAGAAGAAATAACACTGAATGGAATTAGAGCTGCTAAAATTGCTTACGCAGAAACAAACCTAAAAGAACGTTTAAGAAAATATCACGGAGATAATACGCAAAAAGTATTTGAAATGTGGACCGAAACATGGCTAAGAACCGATTTTGTAAACTTTGATATTCGCGAAGAATTAAAAAATATAAAATGTCCTACTTTGGTTATTCAAGGAATTGATGACGAATTTGGAACAATGGAACAAGTGATTGGAATTATCGACAATGTAAATGGACGAAAAGAAAATTATATCGTTCCTGACGCTAAACATACGCCTTTTAGAGAAAATAAAGTACCTACTTTTGAAAAAACAATCGAGTTTATTGATACATTATAATCTCAATAAACTCGATGATTATTCATTAAATCATTTTTATTTTTTACGTTTTATCCATTTATAAATTTCGAACCATAAAACCGAAACTACAGCAACTATCATTGCTAAACTTAGCTCATTTACATTTAATGATGTTACTTTAAAAAACTTCGAAATTGGTTGTATATATAAAATCGAAAACAAAATACACAAGGTTAAAATAATCACAGCCAACATTAAGTAGTTTTTATTTTTAAAACTTGACCATAAACTATCATAAAATGAACGATTCGTTAAACTCAACCAAATATTCGAAAAAATAAGTGTTGTAAAGACCATTGCACGTGTTTTATCTTCATCTCCACCAGATTGATAGGTAAATTGATAAATAAAAAGCAAACCTAATGTAATGGCTAATCCTTGAATTATACTTGTCGAAAGCTCTTTCCAATTCAGAAAAGTTTCCGTCATAGGACGAGGTTTTTCGTTCATAGAATTCTTTTCCAAAGGTTCGTTTTCATAGACAATCGAACATGTAGGTCCCATAACCAACTCTAAGAAAATAACGTGAACAGGTGTGAAAATTTGAGGAAATGCCCAACCCAAAAATAATGGCAAGGAAACGATTAATATAATCGGAATATGAATTGAAATTATGTATTGAACTGCTTTTTTTAGGTTGGTATAAATTCTTCTTCCAGCTTCAATTCCAATCACTAATTTACCAAAATCATCATTTGTTAGAATCAATTGTGCAGCTTGCTTCGCAATCTCTGTTCCTTTCTCTCCCATTGCAACCCCAATATGCGCTGCTTTTAAAGCTGGTCCGTCGTTTACACCATCGCCTAACATGGCAACAATTTCTCCGTTATCCTTTAATGCATTTACAACTGCTAATTTCGCTTCAGGAAACATACGTGCGAACAAAACTTTTTCATCTGCAGTTTTTGCCAATTCTTCTTTCGAAAGATGAGCAATTTCAGCTCCAGTTATATGATCTTCGGCATGAATAATTCCTGCTTGATTAGCTATACTCATTGTTGTTTCGGCATTATCACCTGTGATTACTTTAACTTTTATTCCAGCATCATATATTTTTTGAAACACTTCATTTATACCTTTCTTTGGTGGATCATAAAACACCACAAAACCTAACAATTCAAAGGGCAATTCTTGTTGTTGTTTTGGAAAATCAGTCGAACCAAAAGTCGATTTTGCAACACCCAAAAGTCGATATCCTTGTGTTCCTAAATCGCGAATCACCTTTCGCAACTGGATTATTTGTTCTTCAGAAAGATGAGCAACTTGTAAAATAGCTTCAGGAGCTCCTTTCGCAGCGATAATTAGATGATCTTCAGCATTTCGAAAACAATGCGTCATCATTGGAGGTTTTCCTGACAATGGATATTCGTGAAACATCTGATAGTTTGCTCTAACATCTTTTTGTGTCGCCTCGTAAACACGATGCAATGTTTTTTCCATCGGATCAAAAGGAACAGGTTCACTACTCCACATTGCATACTCAATTAACTCCGCAATTACTTTATTCTGAAACTTATCTTCTTCATAAATTGCATTGGTTTTAAAGTCATAAACAGCTTTTAATTGCATCGAGTTTTCGGTAATTGTTCCTGTTTTGTCGCTACAAATTACTGTTGTACTCCCTAAGGTTTCTACAACGCTACTTTTTTTAACAATAATTCCTTGACGTAGTAACTTCCACGATCCTAAAGCCATAAAAGTAGTAAAAGCAACAGGAATTTCTTCTGGTAAAATAGACATTGCTAATGTTAATCCACTCAATAAACTATTGATTAAATCTTTCGTTTGAATATAATTTACAACGCAAACTAATAAGAAAACTATGATTCCGATAATCGCCATTCCTTTTACAAACTTTTCAATTTGTATCTGCAAAGGTGATTTTTCGTCTTTAATTGATAAAAGTGAAGTTCCTATTTTTCCTAATTTTGTTTCAGCACCAATACTTGTTACTTCAAAAAAAGCTAATCCCGAAACGGTTAAGGTTCCACTATAAATTTCTGGATGTTCGGTATCTTTAAAAACTGACATACTCTCACCTGTCAGTGCCGATTCGTTTACAGAAAAATCATTGCTATGAACAATTTTACCATCTGCATTAATCATTTTTCCTTCTTCTGTAACACATAAATCTCCAACCGTAATTTCGTGTGTAGGGATTTCGATTAATTCGCCGTTACGAACAACCGAGCTCAACGGTTCGTTCAATTTTTCGAGTTCTTCTAACGCTTTTTGATTACGACTATCTTGATAAAAAGAAATCCCTGTTAAAGCAAGAATCGCAACAAACATAAACGCTGCTTCGCCTAAATCACCTACAAGTAAATAAATAACTGAAACCACAATTAAAATAATTGTCATGGGCTCTTTCAAGATATCAAACAACATACTGTACCATGTACTTTTATGTTCATCCTTTATAGCATTATAGCCATATTTTTGTTGTGATTCTTTTACTTCGGTGGTAGATAATCCTTTTAAATGACTCGGAATTTTGATACTCATTGAACTGATTTATATAAGCCTAAAAATACAATTAATTCAAATGAAAAAACGAGTTTGTACATCGTCTAATTAATATTTAGATTCAAACCAAAAAAGACTATTGAAATTCAATAGTCTTTTTTGGTTTATATAAGTTTGCGAATGCATCTTAATTTATGCGAATATTTTTGGGAGTCGGTATTAAAAATACCATTGGTATCAATAGGATCAATACGAACTTTACCATGTGCATGTAAAACTTTTCCCTTACCACACATAATTCCTACATGTATTATACGACCTTCTGCATTATCAAAAAATGCTAAATCACCAGGTTCTGCTTCTTCTACAAAACTTAACACTTCGCCCATTTCTGCTTGTTGATAAGCATCTCGTGGTATTTTATATCCCCCAATTTTGTACACTTGTTGTGTTAATCCAGAACAATCTATTCCAAAAGATGATTTACCACCCCACAAATAAGGTACATTTAAGTAAGCTTTTGCTATTTCAACCAACTGATCTTTTGATTTTTTACCAGAAGTATATACGCCAAAATATTCGAAACATTTTGTTCCAATTCGAATCTTACTTTCGTTCAAAGATCGAACTTCAGCTCCAATAGTCAACGTCATAGGCAATCCATTTTCCATCGCATGATTGTACGGATTGATTGCAAATTTCTCCATGAAATCTTTGTTGTATTCTTCTTCAGAAATAGTAATAATTTGTTTCGGATCTAACCAACCTTCGTATCCATCAAAAGTCAGCTGAACTTTTGTCCATTTTTCTAATTCTTCTAAAATAATTAACTTTTCTCCAAACAAAACTTGACTCACCATTTCTGATGAATCTCTTGCTTCGGAGCGCAAGGGCGCAACACTTACTTGACAAATAGCGTATTTCATTATTTTTTTCGGATTAATGTAATTCCGTCACGAATTGGTAAAATTATTGACTCTACTCGTTTGTCTTTCGTTACCATTTCATTAAATTCTTTCAAAATTTTTGTCGAAGGATCTTTTTTATCTTCCTCTTCCATCATTACTTTTCCGTACCACAAAACATTGTCAACTAACATGGTTCCTCCTGGACGTAAAAGTTCTAAAACTTTTTCAAAATAATAAGGATAACTCTCTTTATCAGCATCAATAAAAGCTAAATCTACAGAATTTTTCTCGATTGTTTCTAATTCTTCGCGTGCATCATTGATTCTAAAATCAATTTTTGAAGCAAATTCAGATTCATCAAAATATTTTCTGCACAAATATTCCAATTCATCATTTTTATCCATCGTAATGATTTTTCCATCAGATGTCAAACCTTCTGCCAAACACAATGTTGCGTAACCTGTAAAAGTTCCTAATTCAACAATAGTTTTTGGTGCTAAAATTTTTGACAAAACACTTAACAAGCGACCTTGGTATTCGCCCGAAATCATGTGCGGTTGTGTTGTACATTGATAGGTTTCAACACGTAAACGACTCAAGATTTCTGGTTCTTGGTCTGTGTGATGATCTAAATACGATTCTAAAATTGGTGAAATTTTTATCATGCCATTAAAAAGTGTACAAAAATACAAAAAAGTGGTAAACTTTGGCTATATAAAAGGCGTTTCGATGAGAAAATTATTCCGAAAAACAACTAATATTTATCTTCTAAATACTTCATAACCTCTTCATCTGTTATATTCATTGGTGGTTTTTCCCATCCATTCATAGGTTCTTTTATAGAATCGTCAATAATATACGGGACAAGATATTTAATATGTGTATCAGGATTATAAACAACTAATACTTTTTCTCCAACCGAAAACTTACTAATATCTTTAGGAGCCTTTCCTTCATAAGAATGTCCATTATATGAATAAATATACTTAACAAATTCCATTGATCTTGTTTTCGAGAATCCAGAAATAATTCCAACAGTATATAATCTTTTCTCTTTAATTTCATTTAATGAGTTTCTTTGATTAAAAAAAATAATTCCTGATAAAAAAATTAGAATTAATATAATTCCAAGCCATTTTAAAAATTCTGTCTTCTTATCTTCTTTCTCATTTTTCAAAGAGGGTAAAAATTTATTCATACTTAACTAATCTATTTTAATCACTAAACTACAAAATAATAAAACCAAAAGAAGCTGTCTCAAAACTAGACAGCTTCTTTTTTTTGCTTTTTAGAATACATATGTTCTTGTATAGTTGGATTT
>NZ_JACALO010000052.1:0-15100 GCF_030328185.1 Empedobacter sp. 225-1
ACAAATACGAATATATGTACTGTTTAAAATAAAATTTTATTGGTCTAATCCTGTATCATTTTTTCAGGACGTTACATTTTAATCAATAGGTTAAACTATTTTATATTTTTCTTTGTAACCTTCAAACGCTTGCATTAGGTTTTCTTCAATTACTTTAGGCATTCTTCTTGTCGCTTCAAACTCGTTTGAAGAAAGTGATTTGAATTTTGAAAGGGTCGGAATTATTTCAATTGAATTTATTAACATTTCAATTTCGATTTCATATTGACGATAAGCAACCGAATGAAAAGTATCATTTTCATAAACCGGAATATGCTGTTGTTCAATCAAAAAACCTGCATCTGCTTCTGTATCGACAAAGTGGGTAGTTACACCAATTTCTACACCTTTTGTAATTGCCCATTTTAGTGAATCTAAACCTCTTGTCAAAGGTAAAAAACCTGGATGTGTATTGATGATTTTATGATTTTCGACCAATTCATCTGGTAATAAACCTGCACCAGCTATGATGACAAAGTTAGCTTCAAAATCATTTAATTGGCGATTTAAGGTATCAGCAGTTGTTAAATCAAATTCGTATCCGAAATTTTTGCAAAATTCAATTGGATCTACCTGTATAGCCTTACTTGGACGATGTTGGTAAATGGGTTTGAAGGGATTTTCGCGTTGTACAAATGGTAGTGCAAATACTTTTATATTTTGATAACCTTTTGCTTTCAGGCCAGTTAAAACATCTTGCGTTTTACGATGAGGCGTGTTATAAGAAATTATCGCAATTTTTGGTTGAGAAATCATTTATTTAATTAAATATTTTTTGTGATAATCCACAACGTTGTCAATCGGTTTTCTAATGATATGTCCTACAGTTAAGTGAAATTCAGCAGCAACAGAACGTATAACATCTTCGTATATGTGAGCGATAGAACCAATAAAATTTAATTCGGAATGACGTGCTTCTTCATAAGGCATAATTTGATATTCAATAAAAGAAGACATTGCATCATAAATAATTTTCTGAATAAATGGGTCATTTTTATGCTCAACCACAAATTTATTGAAGGAAGCTAAATAGGTATTTGCAAATTTGTTTTGATATACATTTTTATTTAGTTCCTCTACAGATAATTTGTAATAATCATCAAACGCTTTAGCCAAATGTGGTGGCATTTTTTTTGTATAGAAAGCGCGTAATACTCGTTTACCTAAGTCATTTCCAGAACCTTCGTCTCCTAAGATGTAAGCCAAAGATTTTGTTTCTTCACGTAAAGTTGTTCCATCAAAATAACATGAATTAGATCCTGTTCCTAAGATACAAACCATTGCAGGTTTTCCCATGTACGTAGCATAACAAGCAGCTAATAAATCATGGTCAACAACCAGTTCTGCATTAGGGAAGAAATTATTTAATCCGTTTTTTACGACTTCGTACATCGCTTCACTCGAAGTTCCAGCTCCGTAAAAAAAGACTTTCGTAAACTCATTTGCAACATGTGCAAAATCTTCATTTTTTTGTAATTCAGCAGTAATATCTTCAGCTGTTACAAAATATGGGTTAAATCCGATTGTATTTGTTCTAAACACTTCATTCAGGCTACTATCTAAAATCACCCAATCTGTTTTAGTAGAACCGCTATCCGCTATTGCAATCATTTTTTAGTTTTGATATAATTGAGGATTGCTAAAGTAACATTCTTTTAACAATAGACATAAAAAAACGCTCGAAATTTCGAGCGTTTCTAAAATTATTTTAATGTTCGTGATCGTGATCTTCACCTACAACGATTTCGAGAAAGGATTGTGTTTGATTTCCGGCGCGATCAATTAAGAATAATCCTAAGTGATAATGCCCTTCTGTAATTCCTTCTGCAGGAATATTTACTTGATGACTTAATGTGTGCTCGGTTTTTCCTGCCGGAATAGCCTCTTCCGCATCATACGTCCAATTAACATTTGCTGTTCTATGTTCATGTTCGTCTTCCGCAGAATGAATTTCGATTTTTACAGCTCCTAATTCTATATTATCTTTCAAAATTGCATCAATTGTAAAGGTTTCCCCTAAATGAAATTCATCATGATCTATTGGAGCAATCAAATTAATTTCTGGTTTTGTTGTATCTAATGAAGAGTCATCTGATGAACAAGACGTAACGAATAATGCGACGATTGAAACGAATATGTATTTTAAAATTGTGTTTTTCATTGTTTTATTTTTTTGATTTGAATAGTTATTTTAAGATTTTAGTTGATTTATTTATAAACAAAATCTTGAGGTGGTCCTCGTGTAAAATGATATTCAATTGTAGAAATTTCAATTTTTTCTACTTGTTCAAAACTTTCTTTTTTGTAAAATTCTTCGTTAAGTTTTACTTCAACTTTAGGATCATCATGAGTATCAATAAAAATTGTATAAAATATAAAATGATTACACTGATGATGAATAATTTCTTTCTTTTGATTCGAAACTTCTGGCGAATGATCGATTAAAGAAAAATGTAATTGATTAAAAATCGGTATCGAAAAAAGAATAATACTAAAGAAAAGTCCAAAAAATGGATGTCTCTTTTTCATGTATAAACTATTTTCCGAACGGAATTTCTACCATAATTTGTATATTTCTTGCTTGTTCTGGTAACTGTAAAGCGCGATAAAAACTAGTGTGATTGTAATAATTTTTATTGAATAAATTAGAAACTTGAACACTTAAATTTGCATGAAAATTATTGAATTTAAGTTTCGTTTTTCCTCCAATGCCAACAAAAAAATAACTTGGAGTAAGATCTTCGTTTTGTGCAATTTTATCTTGCTTAAAGGTATATTTTCCATTTACAAAAAAGCTCAACTCATCTAAAAATCCGATATTTTGATTGACTTTATAATTAACTTGTCCAAACACATTATTCGCAGGCGTAAAAGGAAGATAATTTCCTAACTTGTTATTCTCAGTAATTTGTCGGTTATACAAATATTCGTAGACAACATTTGCATCAAAGTTTTCGTTGATTTTTTTACGAACTTCAAATTCAAAACCAGTTAATAAAGCTTTGCTTTGCGTATATTGATAAATTTGTCCGCCATGAGGAAGTATAGAAAATTGTCCCAAAGGTTTCAAGAAAATGTAATTACTGAAATAATATAAATAAGGACTTACCGATATATCCCAATCGTTTTTATGAAAAACGGATTTAAAGTCGAATGCAATTCCTTTTTCAACATCCAAATTGTCATCACCGCGCTCGTGTCTAAAACTTCCGTGATGAATTCCATTAGAACCTAATTCGATAGCTGTTGGTAAACGGAAATTTGTTCCAATATTTAAATTGAAATCCCATTGTTGATTAGGTTGAAAAGTTGCACCAATCATTCCATTCAAATTGCTAAAATTACGATCGATGGACTTACTACGATTGGCATAATAATCTGCTATGCCTGTTGAGTTTCCTTTTTCGATTAAATAATTGTATAAAAATTCATCAAAATAGCCTTCAGATTTAAAAGTAGAATAATCATAACGTAAACCAGCAGTTACTTTCCACGTATTTCCTTTTTTGAATTCTTCAATCAGAAATCCACTAAAAATGTTTCGATCATATTTAGGCAATAAATAATTATATCCACTAATATTATTTACCTGAATTTGCGCTTGAGCACCAATTATCGTCTTGAAATTTTTACTGTGATTATGTTCAAATTTTAATTGAGAATCGTAAGTAGAAAGATTAAAATCTAATTCTAAATTCGGATTTAATAAAGGAGCTGGTTGATTTGCGTAATGTGTATGAAAAGCACTTACTTCTTGTCGACGATTATTTTGGTAGCTACCCAGAAATTTCAGAACATCTTTCGAGTTTAAGCGGAATTCATTTTCAGAAATTACTTTGAAATGATTTACTTTTTGATAAGGAAATTCGATATTTCGGTTATTTCCATCATCTTTTAAGCGATCAATAGATGGAATTCCGTGCGAACCAGGGAAAAACCCAATCTTTTGGTTAACATTAGAAACAGTTAAAATCGAGCGAAATTTTTCGCCAATATAACCAGTTTGTATTTCTGAATTAAAATCTTGTCCAGCCGTATTTTTTACTCGTTTGTTGTAAATTGGTAAATACCGATTGAGGTAATAAATGCGATCTGTTGTTGTTTTGTAATCGGCATAATCTGAATAAGAACCTTTTATTTTGTAGAAAAAATGATTTCCACGAGATTTTAAATTAAATCCAATTCCAATATTATCATTAATCGATTGATACAATGCTTTTGTTTCTCCAGAAAGCGAATGTTTTGCGGGTAAATTATTGTTATTTATTTTGATAACTCCTGCAATAGCTTCATTTCCGTACTCCAATGCAGCAGGTCCTTTTATGACTTCAATATCTTCAATATTTAGCGCATCAATCTCTAAACCATGATCGGCTCCCCATTGTTGACCTTCTTGTTTAACTCCATTTTCAGCAACAATTAATCGGTTGAAACCAAGTCCTCGTATGATTGGTTTTGACGCTGAAGACCCAATTCCAGAAGCGTTAATTCCAGCCATATTTTCTAATGATTTGGCTAAAGATCCTGCATAGTTTTCTTGAATATAGGATTGATCGACACGTTGAATATTTGCAGTCGAAAAATCGTGATGATGTCCCAAAACAGTTACTTCATCTAAATTGTATGCTTTGTGAAATGTAAGGGTAAAGACAATTTTTTGATTTTTATCAAATGTGATGTTTTGCGAAAAAGGTTCGTAACCTTGTTCATCAATTTGCACTTGGTATTGCCCTTGATTTAAATTTTCTATTTTGAATTTTCCTTCAGCATTTGCATGATATTCATCGTTGTTAATATATAAGGTTGCGAAAGGAATTGGTTGTTGGTTTTTATCAATAATTTGACCTTCGAAAATATTTTGCGCAAACACAGATCCGCACAAAAATGTAGCTACAATACTACATTGTATGTTGATTGACATAAATACAATAATTTAATAACGTTAAAAAAATAAGGATGGTTTTTTACTGAAATTAAATTATATAGGGTGGTGCTCGAAGGCTTTTTTGAGTAAGTAATACTGTTTGTTTTACACGAGTTGTGTAAAGTGTTTTATCTTTTTGAATGAATGATATCGACCATTGAAATAATTCGATTTCTGAATCATTTTCGATAAAATGCTGATTGAAATGACAGACTGTACAGCTGTGATCGTGTACGTTAGAGAATTGCTCTTTTAATTCTTTGTGCTCTTCATTATAAGCGTGTTCCAATATATGCGCAGATTGATACACTGTCATAAACAGTGAAATCATTAGCATGGTATATTGGATAATTTTTTTCATTTCTCTTGCAAAAATACTATTTTATTTCATTTCTCTCAATTCTTTTAAGTTTTGTTGAAGTTTTCTTAAAAATAGAAAATAAATAATTCCATAATAAATAGTCCCTATAATTACGATAAATGTAACAGCTGTTATGATAGCAATCCATCCGTAAAGAGAGGCGTTATCTGTAAGAGGTTGAATGTCATTTACATGTTTTGCTAAATAAATAGATTGACCTAATTCGTAATAAAACGGTGCAGAGGAAACAATCAAACTCAAAACGGTAAAAAGAATAAATAAATTGACTAATCGACGGAAAGAGATGATGTTTTTCATTAAATCAACAACAGATTGATTTAGATTTATTTTCTTGTAGTAACGATAAGCCATGACCAAAAATCCGAATGTAATGACTATACTAAAAACTGATGCAATTTCATAATTGGTAATCGTTTTCTCTTCAACTAATGATTTGACATCATTATTAAAAAAATTTTTCCCCGAAATTAAGACATAAGCATTGTAAACAAGAAAAAGGATGAATTCACAAAACGTGAAAATAAACAACCATTTTATTGTTGTTGATGATTTCTTTTTTAACATTTGAAAAATTTGATTTTGATCAAATTTTTCTTCTTCCTTGATGGAACCCCAAATTGATTTTAAGTCATCTAACTCCATTATTGTTCCATTTTAGACATTATTTCTTTTAATTTAATCTTCACACGATTCATTTTTACACGCGCATTCACTTCTGAAATTCCTAAAGTTTCGGCAATATCTTTATAAGGTAAATCTTCTAAAAAGAGGAGAACTAAAGCTCTTTCTACATCATTTAATAGACGAATAGCAGCATACAATAGGGTGATGCGTTCTTCTAAGAATTCGTCTTTTTCTTCTGACTTTAAATGAATAAAATGCGTTTCGTTTAGGTCAGTTTCGTTTGATTTTGATTTCTTTCTAATTAAAGTAATAGCGGTATTCAAACTAACCCGATACATCCATGTGCTAAATTTAGAATCGCCTTTAAATGAATCGTATGAACGCCATAATTGCAAAACAATTTCTTGAAATAAATCGTCATGAGAGTCTTTGTCGTCTGTATAAATACGACAAACCTTGTGGATTATTCCTTGATTTTTCTCGATTAATTCAGTGAAAATTTTTGCTTTATTGTCCAAACTATTGCTTTGTTGACTCTATATGTAGTATAAAAAATTGAAATGTTACAACCAAAAATAAAAAATCCTCTTATATTGCTATAAGAGGATTAACCTAACTAACTTAAACCTATGAAAAGTTGTTCTACTTTTCTATTGCAAGTATAGAGAATAATTATTGATTACACAATATTTTTTTTAATTGTTAAAAATTTGCTAAATAACTAAGAATGATTCTAAACTAACGATTATGTTAATGAAATGATATATTTCATTGTGATTAGAGTAGAGGGATGATTAAATTTGTAGAAATATCTAAAAAATTAAACGAATTGCTTTATGGCAAATGAATCATTACTAAAATCGTCGATTGGTAGGAAGTTCGCGATGGCGCTTTCAGCGTTATTTTTGATCGTGTTCTTGTTACAGCATTTCGTGATTAATGCGTTATCTGTAATTAATCCGAATGGGTTCAATGAAGTTTCGGCTTTCATGAGTAACAACCCTTTTATTCAGTACTTAATGCAACCTATCTTATTAATTGGTGTAGTTTACCACTTTGTAATGGGGTTTGTATTAGAGGCTCAAAACAAAAAAGCTCGTGGACCAGTTGCTTATCAAAAGTATAATGGTGCTGCAAATGCAACTTGGATGTCAAGAAATATGATTATTTCTGGATCTGTAATCTTAGTTTTCTTATTATTACACTTGTATGATTTTTGGGTTCCAACAATCATGGATCACTACATTACTCCAAATCCAGAGTTTGCGCAAGGAAATTACTTTATGGATCATTTAGGTCACGTATTCTCATTAGAAGGTGCTTTAGGGTTTGTAAGATTAGTAATTTACATTGTTGCTTTTGTATTTTTATCATTACACTTACAACATGGTTTTGCTTCTGCATTCCAATCTATTGGTGCAAAACATAGCAAATATACGCCTGTAATTGTAGCTTTCGGGAAATGGTATTCTATTTTAATTCCAGCTGGTTTCATTATCATCGCTGTTTACCATTTTTTTGTTAAATAATTAAATAATATCAAGAATGAGTATATTAGATTCTAAATCTCCACAAGGAGATATCGCAAAACAATGGAGCGAACACAAAGCTCACTTAAACTTAGTGGCTCCAAATAACCGTGATAAAATTGATGTTATTGTAGTTGGTACAGGTTTAGCTGGAGGTTCTGCTGCTGCTACTTTAGCAGAGTTAGGATACAAAGTGAAAGCCTTTTGTTATCAAGATTCTCCACGTCGTGCTCACTCTATTGCTGCACAAGGAGGGATCAATGCTGCTAAAAACTATAAAGGAGATAACGACTCTATCTACCGTTTATTTTACGATACAATCAAAGGAGGTGATTACCGTGCTCGTGAGTCTAACGTTTATCGTTTAGCAGAGGTTTCAGGTAATATCATCGACCAATGTGTAATGCAAGGGGTACCTTTTGCACGTGATTACGGTGGTTTATTAGATAATCGTTCTTTTGGTGGGGTACAAGTATCTCGTACTTTCTATGCGAAAGGTCAAACAGGACAACAATTATTATTAGGTGCTTATTCAGCAATGAATCAGCAAATTCACTTAGGGCACATCCAAATGTATAATCGTCACGAAATGTTAGACATTGTACTTGTAGATGGAAAAGCTCGTGGTATTATTGCTCGTAATTTAATTACTGGTGAAATCGAAAGACATTCTGCACACGCAGTAGTTATTGCAACTGGTGGATATGGAAACGTATATTTCTTGTCTTCTAATGCAATGGGGTCTAACGTAACTTCTGCTTGGAAAATTCATAAAAAAGGTGCTTTGTTTGCTAACCCATGTTATGTACAAATTCACCCTACTTGTATTCCAATTCACGGTACAAATCAATCAAAATTAACGTTGATGTCTGAATCTTTACGTAACTCTGGTCGTATCTGGGTTCCTAAAAAGAAAGAAGACGCTGAGGCGATTCGTGCTGGTAAGAAGAAAGCAGTCGATATCAAAGAAGAAGATAGAGATTACTATTTAGAAAGACGTTATCCTGCATTCGGTAACTTAGTTCCTCGTGACGTTGCGTCTCGTGCTGCTAAAGAGCGTTGTGATGCTGGTTACGGTATTGAAGCAAACGAAACAGGAGAAGGAGTTTACTTAGATTTTACAGATGAAATTAAGAAAAAAGGTCGTGAAGTTGCATTTGCAAACGGTGATCAAAATCCATCAGATGCTGAAATTGAAAAATTAGGTAAAAAATGGATTGAAGAGAAATATGGTAACTTATTCCAAATGTATTATAAAATTACAGATGAGAATCCATATGAGAATCCAATGCGTATCTATCCTGCAATTCACTATACAATGGGTGGTGTTTGGGTTGATTACAACTTACAATCAACAATCCCTGGATGTTTCGTAGTTGGAGAGGCTAACTTCTCTGATCACGGAGCTAACCGTTTAGGAGCTTCTGCCTTAATGCAAGGTTTAGCAGATGGTTATTTCGTTTTACCTTACACTATAGCAGATTATTTATCAGCTGATATTCGTACAGGGAAAATCCCAACAGATACACCTGAATTTGATGAAGCAGAGAAAGCTGTAAAAGATCAAATTCAACACTTCTTAAACAATAAAGGAACTAAGACAGTAGATAGTTTCCATAAACGTTTAGGAATCATTATGTGGAACAAAGTAGGTATGGCACGTAATGCAGAAGGTTTAAAAGAAGCGATTGCTGAAATTGCTGCTTTACGTGAAGAATTCTACCGTGACGTGAAAGTGCCTGGTGAGGCTAACGAAATGAATACTGAGTTAGAAAAAGCAGGACGTGTAGCTGACTTCCTTGAATTAGGACAGTTAATGGCTATAGACGCACTTAACCGTAACGAATCGTGTGGTGGACACTTCCGTGAAGAGTATCAAACAGAAGAAGGAGAGGCTATGCGTGATGATGAAAACTATGCTTATGTTGCTGCTTGGGAATACAAAGGAAGCGACATTAACGCAGAGGTTTTACACAAAGAAGAGTTGAATTACAAATATATCGAGCTTAAAACTCGTAGTTATAAATAATAAAATCATTTTGCTTGATAGTTTACGATCAAGCAAAATGTCAAAATATCATATAGAATTATGGCATCATCAAAAACAATCAGCATCACGCTGAAAATTTGGCGTCAAAAAAACGCTAATGCTCAAGGAAAAATGGAAACATATTCCTTAAAAGATGTTTCTACAGATTCTTCTTTCTTAGAAATGCTTGATTTATTAAACGAGCAATTAGTAGAGGAAGGAAAAGAGCCAGTTGCTTTCGACCACGATTGTCGTGAAGGTATTTGTGGTATGTGTTCTTTATTCATTAACGGTGAAGCACACGGACCAGATAGAGGTGTTACAACTTGTCAATTACACATGCGTAAGTTCAAAGATGGTGAAACGATATACATCGAACCATGGAGATCTGCTGCATTCCCAGTAATCAAAGATTTAATTGTAGACCGTACATCTTTTGATCGTATTCAACAAGCTGGAGGTTACATTTCTATTAACACATCAGGACGTACAGTAGACGCAAACAATATTCCTGTAAACAAAATGAATGCAGATGAAGCGTTTGACGCTGCAACATGTATTGGTTGTGGAGCATGTGTTGCAACTTGTAAAAATGGATCAGCAATGTTATTCGTAGGAGCAAAAGTTTCTCAATTCGCATTGTTACCTCAAGGACAAGTAGAAGCTGCTCGTCGTGCTCAGAAAATGGTTGCTCAGATGGACTTAGAAGGCTTTGGTAACTGTACAAATACAGGTGCTTGTGAAGTTGAATGTCCTAAAGGAATTTCTTTAGATAACATCGCACGTATGAACCGTGAGTATTTATCTGCTAAAATTGTATCACAAGAATAATACATTCGGATATATATTTATAAAAGAGAGGCTTATGTCTCTCTTTTTTTGTGCTTTAAAAAAGCATAAAAAAAGGATTTCAGTTGCTTGAAATCCTTCCCAATGTCAAATTCTTTCCTCTGAATAAGTCCATTGTAACTTGTCCTTTCTAAATGATTATAAAAAAAGAATTTTATAAATAGAACAAATATCTATTTTTAATAATAAATGATATACACTCATATATGACTAATAATAAAGTCTTATATAAACTATGAGCTGAAATCAATTAAAAAGAACGTCTGGTTTAAAAAGGATTTCAATTGCTTGAAATCCTTCCCGAAATTTTTGATAATGATTTGAATTAACTTCCACCTTTAAATGGAAATTCTCTGTCGGCTTAAAAATTTCGTTATTTTCATGGGAAAAACAATTATTGATTTTAATGTTCTGTTTTAAAACAACTCAAGTATTCTAAAGTCCTGAACGAATAATTATTAATTCCTTGATGTAAAATTAATGACAAAAATCATGTTCAGCAAATTATTTTGCATTAATTTTAAAAGTTTAACACATCAATAATGGATAAGATAAATAAAAATCCAGCACATTATGTGCTGGATTTTAAGCTTAAGACGACTAAAATATAGTGTTCTGAGATTATTTAATGTTCTTAAAACTTCTATTGATAAAATTTGTTAATTCTTTACCTTTTAACAATCCTTGTGATAATTTTGCTAAATCTAATGCTTGATTAATCAATGCATCTTTTTCTTCCTTCGATTCTTTTGCTAAAATTTCTGTTGCTAATTCTGAGTTTGCATTTACGACAACATTATACATTTCTGGAAAATTACCCATTCCAAACATTCCTGCACCACCAGAAGCTTGCATATCTTTCATTCTGCGCATAAATTCTGATTGTGTAATGATGAATGGTGCATCTGTTCCAGATAAATCTTCTAATTGAATGGTGTATGATTTGTTGTTGATAGACGCTGTGATATCCGTTTTCAATTTTTCTTTGTCTTCATCCGATAATTTAGAAATTTTTACTTCATCTTTTTCAATCAAATTATTGATATGATCTGCATCAACGCGAACAAAAGTTACATTTTCTTTTGTTGATTCTAATTTCTGAATCAAATGAGAAGAAATAGGAGAGTCTAATAAAATAATTTCGTAACCTTTCTCTTTTGCAATTTGAATGTATTGATCTTGCCCATCAACATCAGAAGAATAAAGTACAACTAATTTTCCATCTTTGTTGGTTTGATTATCTTTTATCGAAGCATTCAATTCTTCCCATGTAAAGTATTTACCATCTACAGTTGGATATAATGCAAATTTGTCAGATTTTTCGAAGAATTTATCTTCCGAAATCATTCCATATTCAATCACAACTTTAATGTCGTTCCATTTTTGTTCATAATCTTCACGATTCTGATTCATTAATGAAGACATTTTATCTGCTACTTTTTTCGTGATATGTGCCGAAATTTTCTTCACAGCACCGTCTGCTTGTAAGTAAGAACGAGAAACATTCAACGGGATGTCTGGAGAATCTATCACACCACGTAATAGCATCAAGAAATCAGGAACAATTCCTTTTACTTCATCTGTTACAAACACTTGATTTTGGTATAACTGAATACGATCTTTATCGATATTAATGTTGTTTCCTAATTTAGGGAAGAATAAAATTCCAGTTAAATTAAACGGATAATCAACATTTAAGTGAATGTGAAACAATGGCTCTTCGAATTGCATTGGATACAATTCTCTGTAGAAATTTTGGTAATCTTCGTCTGACAGTTCAGATGGCGTTTTAGTCCAAGCTGGATTTGTATTATTGATGATATCATCTACTTCGATTTCTTCTGGTTTTGCATCTTCTGCAGCACCTTCTGGTAAAGGAAGTGTTTCTTTTTTTGTTCCAAATTTGATTGGAATTGGCATGAATTTATTGTACTTTGTCAATAATTCACGGATTTTCCATTCATCTAAAAATTCTTTCGAATCTTCAGCAATATGTAAAATAATTTCTGTTCCACGCTCTGTTTTATCCGAATTTTCTAATGTAAATTCAGGCGATCCATCACATGTCCAATGCACTGCGGGTTCATCTTTGTACGATTTTGTGATAATTTCTACTTTATCAGCAACCATAAACGCAGAATAGAAACCTAAACCAAAATGTCCAATAATTCCATCCGCATCTTTATGTTGATTGATAAATTCTTCAGCACCAGAAAACGCCACTTGATTGATGTATTTTTCCACTTCATCAGCTGTCATTCCAAGTCCTTGATCAATAATGTGTAAAGTGTTATCTTCTTTATTGATTTTTACTTCAATTTTTGGATTTCCGTATTCTACTTTTGCATCACCAATACTTGTTAAGTGTTTTAACTTCAATGTTGCATCAGAAGCATTCGAAATTAACTCACGCAAAAATATTTCGTGATCACTGTATAAAAACTTCTTAATTAATGGAAAAATATTCTCTACCGAAACATTAATACTTCCTTTATTCATCGTTATTGTATTTTTTATTTTTAATAATTAGTTTTTCTTGCAAATTGTCTGAATCATCAGATTTGTTGATTGGTTTTTAAATTTCAAAAGACATTCCAAAGGAAAGGTTTATGACATTTTGTCTTAAAATAGATCTTGTAAAATGCTGATATTTGCTTAATTTTCGGTTAAAATTTAGAAAGATGAAATTCGGAAAAGTAGAAAATCCAGAATTGGTTGATTTTACATTGCCAAAAACACCAAAAGAAACAATTGACTTATTAAATAAAATTGATAAAACTGATGATTTTGAGGTCTATGTAGGCTGTGCAAAATGGAATAAACAAGATTTGAAGAATTTTTATCCGCCTAAAACAAAAGATGAATTAACTTATTATTCAACGCAATTTAATAGTATTGAACTGAACGCAACTTATTATCGTTCTCCAACTAAAGAAGTTGTAGAAACTTGGACAAATAAAACGCCGAATGATTTCAAATTCTTTCCGAAAATTCCGCAAAGTATAAGTCATTATGGAAGATTGCAAAATGTGACGGATAAATTGAATCAATATTTGGACGCTGTTGCGTTGTTTGAAGAAAAGTTAGGCATGATTTTCTTGCAAATGCACGAAAACTTTGCACCAAAAGATTTTGATAAACTTCAAAATTTCATTGAAAACTTTCCGAAAGGTTATCCGTTAGCGGTTGAACTCCGTCATGAAGAGTGGTTTTCGAACGAAGAAAATTTTAATCGATTAGTAACATTATTAGAAGAACATAATATTTCGAATATTATTGTTGATACAGCGGGTAGGCGAGATATGGTGCATATGCGACTGACTTCCTCAGAAGCTTTTGTGCGTTTTGTTGGAGCTAATATTCCGTCCGATTATGAGCGTTTAGATGAATGGATTGAAACAATTAAACTTTGGAAAGCCGAAGGATTAGAAAAATTATATTTCTTTATTCATCAAAATTTGGAACTTGAATCTCCAATGTTAGCTAAATATTTCATCAAGAAATTAAACAATGATTTAGATTTGGATATTCGTGGACCACAAGATGAATTGACGTTGTTTTGATCGAAAAATTATTGTAGAATAAGCGCATTTTATAAATTGTTTCCATTAATTTTGTAGGACAAATAAAATCAAAAGATTCTTCTTATTTATGAAACAATTCACTTCGGTTTATGATGTAGCAAACATCGACGAATTACTAAAAACAGCCTTAGAAATTAAAGCAAATCCTTTTGCTCAACAAGAAGTTGGAAAAAACAAAACAGTTGGTTTAATATTTTTTAATCCAAGTTTACGAACTCGTTTAAGCTCAATTAAAGCAGCATATAATTTAGGTGCAAATGCTTGGGTTTTGAATGCAGGAGCAGATTCTTGGACGTTAGAAATGGCAGATGGAGCTGTGATGAACGGAGATTCACAAGAACATATTAAGGAAGCAATTCAGGTAATGAGTGCATATTGTGATGTTTTGGGAGTTCGTACATTCCCAAAATTAGTAGATCGTGACGAAGATTATAACGAAATCATGTTTAATAAAGTAAAAGAATTGTCTTCTGTGCCAGTTGTTTCTTTGGAAAGTGCAACGTTACATCCATTGCAATCTTTTGCAGATTTAATTACAATTGCAGAAAAAACAGGTTATACACCAGGAACTCAATCTGCAAAAAAAGTAAAAGTAGTGATGACTTGGGCACCACATCCACGTCGTTTACCACAAGCTGTTCCAAATTCTTTTGCACAATGGTTTTCTAAAGTAGATTGGGTTGATTTTACAATTGTTCAACCAAAAGGTTTAGAATTAGATCCGAAATTCACAGAAGGAGCGACAATTGCTTATGATCAAGATGAAGCATTAAAAGATGCTGATTTTGTTTATGCAAAAAACTGGTCATCTTATGAGAATTATGGTCAAGCAAATGGAGGAGATAAAGATTGGGAAATTACGATGGACAAAATGAGTTTGACGAACAACGGTAAGTTCATGCATTGTTTGCCAGTTCGTCGTAATGTTGTTGTTTCTGATGAAGTATTAGATTCTGATCATTCTATTGTGATTGATGAAGCAACAAACCGTATTTATTCGGCTCAAACTGTATTTCACGAGATTTTGAAAAATAATTAGATTATTTTTTTTTATAAATTAAGCTGTAAATCGTCAGCAAAAAGTGGACATCTAAGACCTAAAATTTAAGGTAGTGTTTTAAAAATCATTAACTTTAATTA
>NZ_JACALO010000053.1:0-13398 GCF_030328185.1 Empedobacter sp. 225-1
GAGTACGTTTGACATAATTGCTTCTTTCTTCCATAATAACGATTTCTTTTTTGTATCGCTATTTCAGGACGGGACAACTAAAACAATAAAAAAATCTCCATTTTCAGAATGGAGATTTTTTGTTTTATAATTTATTTAGTTGCTTTTTTCTGTTCGATTCGAAAGCAAAGACCATATAATTGTTGTTAATAAAACTCCACCAATTATTGATAATGAAACAGTCGATTCGAAATGATAGAAAGGCATAATGATCATTTTAATTCCAATGAAAGTTAAAATTACAGCCAAACCATAGTGTAATTTATTGAATTTATCCATCGAGTTTGCTAACAAGAAATACAACGAACGCAATCCTAAAATAGCAAAAATATTAGATGAATAAAGAATAAAAGGATCGTCTGGAGCAACAGCAAAAATCGCAGGAATACTATCTACAGCAAATACTAAATCTGTTACTTCAATCACCATCAATGCAACGAAAAGAGGCGTCGCCATTTTGATTCCGTTTTGTACACTGAAGAATTTATCTCCATCAAAATTAGGTGTTACTTTAAAAAATTTGTGCACCAATTTTACTCCAAGGTTTTGTGATAAATCTTGATTTTCATCCTCATCACTTGATTTCCAAGATTTGATTCCCGCTACAATTAGGAAGAATCCGAAAAGAGTTAAAACTACATTTGGACGGAAAAATTCTTTTGCAGCAAAATTAGCGTGCGTTGCTTCATCACCTAAATTAAAGTGCCAATCTCCAATAGAAAAAGAAGGTAAATAAGTCATTTTGATTAATTCAACTCCAGCAAAAATAAAGATTGCACGGAATAATAATGCACCTAAAATTCCCCAAAAGAGAACTTTATGTTGATATTCCTTTGGAATTTTAAAGAACCCGAAAACTAAAATAAAAACAAATAGATTGTCGACGGATAACGCTTTTTCAATCCAATAAGCCGCCTGAAATTGGGAGAATTTGTTGAGAGCAAACGCGTGCCCATCAGCTTCCTTGAAAACAAAATAAATTACTCCACTAAAAATCATTGCTAAGGAAATCCAAACAATAGTCCAGATAAGTGCTTCTTTATTCGAAACAACATGCGCGTTTTTGTTAAAAACACCTAAATCTAAAAGCAGCATAATAATTACAGCTACTCCAAAAACAGTTACTAGTCCAGGATGATTTAACATACTATCCTGTACAACACTGAAAATACTCATATAATTTTATTTAATTTCACAATTTACTATAAATTTACCAATCCTAATCGGTAAGCCTTTAAAAAAAAGTTTTTATCAAAGGGAAAAAACATACAAAATTAATTTATTCTAGCATGAAAAAAGTTATAACATACGTATTCTTAACAATTATTTTACCTATCGCGACAAAAGCGCAACAAATTTCTCCATTATTTAAGGATTCCATTCAAATGAAATGGGTTGATGAAAAATACAATACCATGACATTGGAAGAGAAAGTTGGACAATTATTTATTGTAGCTGCGTATACAAATAGAGATGCTGCGCATGAGATTGAGATTCAAAAATTAATCGAAGAAGAACATATCGGAGGATTGATTTTTATGCAAGATCAAGCTGCTCATCAAATCGAGTTAACCAATAAATTTCAATCCATTTCAAAAACACCTTTGTTAATAGGAATGGATGCAGAATGGGGATTAGCAATGCGTTTGAAAAGTGTAGAACGTTTTCCTTGGAATATGACACTGGGAGCATTACGAGATAATAATTTGGTGTATCAAGTAGGGAAACAAATCGGTTTACAAGCGAATAGAATGGGTGTGCAATTTAATTTTTCACCTTCGGTTGATGTCAATGTCAATTCGAATAATCCAGTGATTGGGAATCGTTCGTTTGGCTCTAATCCCGATCGTGTAGCAGAAAAAGGAATTGCTTATATGGACGGAATGCGTGCACAAAATGTTTTATCGTCTGCAAAACATTTTCCAGGACATGGAAATACCGACCAAGATTCGCACAAAGTTTTACCATTGATACCGGATAATAAAACTGATTTAGAAAAATACCATATTGCACCTTTCAAGAAAATGATTGAAGCTGGTGTACAATCAATCATGATAGCACATCTTAATGTTCCAGCTTTGGAGCCAGATGCTACTATTCCTTCAACCTTATCCAAACGAATTATTACAGATTATTTGAAAGGTGAATTACAGTTTAAAGGAATTGTGATTACAGACGCGTTGAATATGGATGGTGTAGCAAAAAGATTTCCTGCAGGTGATGTAGATTATAGAGCTTTTGTGGCTGGAAATGATATTTTACTGTTTTCTCAAAATGTACATATCGGGAAACAAAAAATTATCGATGCAATTAACAATGGAGAAATTTCTGAAGCACGTTTAGAAGAAAGTGTGAAGAAAATTTTAATGGCTAAATACATCACAGGTTTAAACGAGATAAAACCATTAAATCCAGCAAATGTTTTAGAAGATTTAAACTCGCCTGAAAATTTAGCTTTAACAACAAAAATTTTCGAAAAAGCTTCAACTGTGGTTAAAAATCAACACAAGGTTTTACCAATCAAAAAAATAAATCAAAAAATAGCGTTTGTCCCATTGGAACAAACTGATTATGATCAATTTTTGACACATTTACAAAAATATACAAATGTTGAGTTAGTAAAAATTTCAAATCCAAATCAAATCAATTTACTAAATGATTATGATGTTGTTATTGCTGGGGCATTTTTGTCAAACGAAACAGTTTACAAACCTTATAAATTGTCTGCAAATTCGAAAGCTATATTGAATGCATTGCCAAAAGACAAAAAGAAAATCTTTTCATTGTTTACAAGTCCTTATGGATTGAAAGATCTTGATTTATCAAATTTAGATGCCGTTACGGTTCATTATCAAAATACGAAAGATGCGCAAGCAGCAGCAGTACAAATTATTTTTGGAGCAATTGATGCTGAAGGTACTTTTCCTGTAGATATCAATCAAAATTTGAAAGAAGGTCAAGGAATTGTAACAAAACATATCAATCGTTTAGGGTTTACAGCGCCTGAAAATGTAAGTTTAGGAAAAAAAAACTCTCAGAAATAGATAGACTTGCCGAAGAAGCAATAGCAAATCGTTACACGCCTGGAATGCAAATTTTAGTTGCGAAAGATGGAAAAATCGTGTACGACAAAAGCTTTGGAACACAAGATAAAAATTCTTCAAAAAAAGTGAAGTGGACAGATTTATATGATGTCGCTTCTGTAACAAAGGTGACGGCAACGTTGCCTTTGTTGATGTTGGGGGTCGGCGAAGGTAAATTAAACCTTGATCAAACAATTGGTGAAATTGATACCGATGCTAAGAATACGAACAAATCTTCTTTAAAAGTTCGTGAAGTTTTGGCACATCAAGCTGGTCTTAAACCTTGGATTGGCTTTTACAACGAAACGGTTAATGTGAAAAATGCGCGTCTTTATTTGGATTTCTATTCACGTAAACAAGATGAGGAGCATCAAATAAAAGTAACGGATAATATTTATATCATCAATTCGATAAAAGATACGATTTATGAAGATATTTATAAATCACAACTTGGTCGTAAGTCTTATGAATACTCAGATTTAGGCTATTATATTTTTAAGAAGAAATTAGAAAAAGATTTTGGAAAAGATCTAAATCAATTAACGCAAGAAAAATTTTACCAAAATCTTGGAATGTACCGCACCACTTTTAATCCGAAAGAAAAATTTAGTTTAGAAGATATCATTCCAACTGAATACGATAAAACCTACAGAAATCAATTGGTGCATGGTTTTGTACACGATCAAGGTGCAGCGATGATTGGCGGAATTGCTGGTCATGCGGGGTTATTTTCTAACTCGATTGATTTGGCAAAGTTGATGCAACTCTATTTGAATGGTGGCGAATATGGTGATGAGGTTTATTTGAAACCAGAAGTGGTTGCAGAATTTACCAAACAACAATTCAAAGGAAATCATCGAGGTGCAGGCTTTGACAAAATGCAAACGGTTTCTACAAAAGGTCCATCAGCCGAAAGTTTTGGTCATACAGGTTTTACAGGAACTATGGTCTGGGCGGATCCTAAATACAATATTGTTTATATTTTTCTATCAAATAGAGTGAATCAAACTATTGAACCAAATTATTTATCGATAAAAAAAGTGAGAGAAAATATCCGACAAGTAATATATGACGCAATTTTGCCTTAAATTTGTCTAAATAAAAATCGCGAATGAAAATAGGAATTGTATGCTATCCAACCTACGGAGGTAGTGGAATTGTAGCAACAGAACTCGGAATGGATTTAGCGGAGAAAGGGCATGAAGTACATTTTTTTAGTACAAATGTACCTGCAAGATTAAACATTAAATTACCAAATATATACTTTCATCGTATTCATGTTGAGACTTATCCATTGTTTCAATATCAACCTTATGATTTGGCGTTGAGTACAATTTTATATGATAAAGTGTTACATTACGAATTAGATTTGGTGCATGTACATTATGCTATTCCGCATGCGTATTCCGCATATTTTACAAAACAAATGTTGGCAAGAAAAGGGTATCATTTACCAATCGTGACAACTTTGCATGGAACAGACATTACATTAGTTGGGAAACATCCTGTGTATAAAACGGCTGTTGAATTTTCAATTAATGAATCGGATGTAGTTACATCGGTTTCCGAAAGTTTAAAACAAGAAACTTTATGTGCATTTGATATTACAAATGAGATAGAAGTTGTACCAAATTTTATCGATAACGATCAATATTTACCAGAAAAATGCGTCTGTTGTCGTGATAATTTTGCGCTACCAAAGGAGAAAGTTATTTTACATACCTCTAACTTACGAAAAGTAAAACGTATACAAGATGTGATCAGTACATTTAATTTGATTCAAAAACAAATCCCATCCAAATTAATCATTGCTGGAGAAGGACCAGAATGGGATATGGCGGATCAAATGATTCAAGATTTTGGAATTCAAGATAAAGTGAAAAGTCTTGGAATGGTAAGTGACTTGAATGATGTTTTGAAAGCGGCAGATTTATTCCTTTTACCATCCGAACAAGAAAGTTTTGGATTGGCAGCACTTGAAGCTATGGCGGCAAGTGTTCCAGTTATTTCGTCCAATGCAGGCGGAATTCCAGAAGTAAATATTAACGGAGTCACTGGTTTTGTTTGCCCAGTAGGAGATATCGAAATGATGGCAGAAAAAGCGATTTATATTTTAGAGGACGAAAAGCGTTTGGCAGAGTTTAGTTATCAAGCAAAAGAACAAGCGATACGATTTGATAAAACGAATATTCTTCCGCAATATGAAGAATTGTACCGCAAAGTAATTGCAAAATCTAAAATCGGGTAAATCCCGATTTTTATATTTATCCTCATTCAAAACCTTTATTGAAAAACTGACAATATATTTTATTGGCATAACGTTTGACTTATTTATACTCGCTTTTCTAAATGCTTTAGACAAGATTCAAATCTTAATAATGCTGTTATTATGAAAGGCTTTCGTCAGTTAAAAATAGTTTTACTGACACTTTGAACGTATAAAAAAATTATGAACATAGACAATTTGTCATTAGCACAAGTAATGGAAGAAGAAATCGAATTAATTCCTTTGATGAGTAAAGACGAAGAAAGTAAGCTAAATAAGCAAGATATTTCTTCGGTATTGCCTATTTTATCGTTAAGAAACACCGTCTTATTTCCGGGTGTGGTTGCGCCAATTACCGCGGGTAGAGATAAATCTATACAACTTTTAACACAAGCTTACAAAGAAGATCGCATTATTGGAGTGCTTTCGCAGAAAGAAATTGCTGTGGAAGATCCTACACAAGACGATTTATATACAGTAGGAACTGTAGCGAAAATTATGCGAATGATAAAATTACCAGATGGAAACATCACGGTGATATTACAAGGAATGAAACGCTTTAGAGTGAAAGAGTTTGTTACAGACGATCCTTATTTTAAAGCTGAAGTAGAGACTTTGAATGAAAAAGTTCCGACTTCTCGAAACAAAGAATACCCAATAATTATTGAGTCAATTCGTGATTTAGCTTTTCAGATTGTAGAAGAAAATCCAATGTTACCTTCTGAAGCTGCAGGTGCGATAAAAAGTATTGAAAGTAATACATTTTTAATCAATTTTGTGGCGTCTAACTTAACATTGAGTTTAGATGAAAAACAATTGTTGTTAGAAATTTCTGATATGAAACTTCGCGCAATGGAAGTGATGCGTTTTATGAATGTTGAACTTCAGAAATTGGAGTTGAAAAATACCATTCAAAATAAAGTTCGAAAAGAATTAGATCAACAACAAAAAGAATATTTCTTAAATCAACAAATCAAGTCGATTCAAGAAGAATTAGGAGGAAACACGACGGAAGAAGAAATCAATGACATGCGCAAACGAGCTCTAAAAAAGAGTTGGAGCGAAGATGTAGCAAACCATTTTGATAAAGAAATTAATCGTCTTTCTCGCCTTAATCCACAAATGCCAGAACATAATATTCAGCGTAATTACCTTGAATTTATGTTGGATTTACCATGGAATACGTTGACAAAAGATAACTTTGATATTAAACATGCGAAGAAAATCTTAGATCACGATCATTATGGGTTAGAAGATGTAAAAGAGCGTATTTTAGAACATCTTGCCGTCTTGAAATTGAAAGGAGATATGCGTTCGCCAATTCTTTGTTTATATGGACCTCCAGGTGTTGGTAAAACTTCGTTAGGACGTTCTATTTCTGATGCGATTGGTCGTAAATATGTACGAATGTCGTTGGGTGGTTTGCATGATGAATCGGAGATTCGCGGACATCGCAAAACATATATCGGAGCTATGCCAGGACGTATTTTGCAATCGATCAAAAAATCTGAATCATCTAATCCTGTTTTTGTATTAGATGAGATTGATAAAATGACGGCAAGTGCACATGGAGATCCTTCGTCAGCAATGTTAGAGGTTTTAGATCCAGAACAAAACTCGAATTTTTATGATAATTTCTTAGAAATTGGTTACGATTTATCTAAAGTGTTTTTCATCGCGACAGCAAATAATGTTGGAGATATTCCAAGTCCTTTACGTGATCGTATGGAGATGATTAATATCGCAGGTTACACCATCGAAGAGAAAACAGAAATTGTAAAACGTCACCTTTTACCAAAACAATTGTTAGATCATGGTTTGAAAGAGAAAGATGTTGTTTTAGGAAAAAAAGAAATCGAATATTTAATCACCGGTTATACACGCGAATCTGGAGTTCGTAAATTGAATCAGAAAGTTGCTAAATTGGTTCGTTCAGCTGCAAAACACATTGCGTTGGAAGAAGAATTTGATGCTAAATATTCAATCGAAGATATTTCTAAAATTTTAGGACCTTCTATCACGCCAGATCAATATGAAAATAATGAAGTTCCTGGAGTTGTCGTAGGTTTAGCTTGGACAAGTGTTGGTGGAGATATTTTATTTATCGAATCAATTTTATCGAAAGCGAAAAATGGTGGACTTTCTATTACAGGTAATTTAGGAACTGTGATGAAGGAATCTGCAACAATTGCATTAGAATATATCAAATCGCATGCAGATGAATTAGGTATTAAACCAGAAGTTTTCGAAAATTATAAAGTGCATATTCACGTTCCAGAAGGAGCAACGCCAAAAGATGGACCATCTGCCGGAATTACGATGTTGACTTCTTTAGTTTCATCTTTTACACAACGAAAAGTGAAAGCGAAATTAGCAATGACAGGTGAGATTACACTTCGTGGAAAGGTGTTACCAGTTGGTGGAATTAAAGAAAAAATTTTAGCGGCAAAACGTGCAAATATCAAAGAAATTATTTTGTGCGAAGACAACCGAAAAGATATTGAAGAAATTAAAGCGGAATACGTAAAAGGAATGACTTTCCATTTCGTCAAAGAAATGAAAGAAGTTTTGGATATTGCTTTAACGAATCAAAAAGTAAAAGGAGCAAAGGTTTTTGATTAATCTGAAATCTTCTCAAAACTAAAAAAGGAACTCAATTAGAGTTCCTTTTTTTCGTATATAAATAGTAATTTACTTTATCTTATAAGCAATTCCCCAAAAAACTGGCATATTAAATGGGCCGCTATATTTCCCGTAACCAGGAATAACCAAAGGATCAATTCCTTGATCTTTTTTACCACCAATATAAGCTGCAGGATGCAAAGATAATTCACCATAAAAGTTCTTAAAAATCTCTACACGTCCACCAACAACAGCTTCTATCCAATAACTACTTACATTTGCTTTAGGCAAACTTCCGGTATCAATAATTTCATTTGATTGTAAATCACGAATCGCATAGCTGTTAATTGTTTGCGAATAATGTGAATAGGCAATACGTCCACCAATGTAAATTCCGTTCGATTGATTGTCGACATCTTGTGTCACAAACCAGTTGGCACCAACTTTCGCAAAAATTCCATCAACATCTACATCCCAATTGATTTCATTGAAATTATTTTTCTCAAAACCAGCTTCTATAACTGCGTGCCACTTATTATTAATTTGGTATGAAGCAAAAGCGCTAACACCTTTTTTATCGCTAAAAGCTGCAACAATAGGATTGAAAACATCTACACCAATAAAAATATCATGGTTCTTTTTCTTTGGAATAGAATCCGTGACTGTTACTTTTGTTGAGTCAGTTTTATTTATTTGCGCAAAAGCAAAATTAGTTGCGCTCGTCAGCAAAAAGCTTAATAATAGTTGTCGAACCATCTTTTATTTCAGTATTTACAGTTTCTATTCCTTTAATCCAATTTCCAGCGCTACTTTCACTTTTGGTTACCAATTTTACATCAACTCCTTGAAAAGTTAATCCAAAACCGCATGCTTTAGACGTATAAGCATTTCCAATTGTATCGTAAGTTAAAACCAAACGATCTCGTTTTGCTTTAATTGTTTCAATAACTTGCCCCGTAATAGGATCTTTAACTTCTCTATCTTTTCCTTGTGCAATAGTATAATAAATTTCTTTTTGCTTATTCTGACGAATTGGCGTAGCAAAACTCGATTTCATATTGACAGAACCTTGATCAATTAATAGAGTGTCTTTGCTTGTTCCTGTAGGAATAGAATCTTTTAAAACATAGGCCCAATAGAAAATTGTATCTTCTAATTTTGTTGTTTTATCAATGTTGTAATACATGTCTACAACCATACGTGGCACTTCGCCTTCATCTGTACAAATATCATCATCTTCGCAACTATAGATAACAAAACTTGTTAAAATAGAGAGGATTGAAACGGTTAAAATAGATTGAAACTTTTTCATTTTAAAGAATTGAATTTTAAAATCGTTCTAAAAGTACAATATTTTCTACATGATGTGTTTGTGGAAACATATCAACTGGCTGAACTTTAACAATTTTATATTGATCTTTCATCAATTCTAAATCTCTTGCTTGTGTTGCAGAGTTACAAGAAACATAAACAATACGTTTTGGATTCATGAATAAAATATTTTCAACCACTTTTTTATGCATTCCATCACGAGGAGGATCAGTAATCAAAACATCTGGAATTCCATGTTCGTTGATGAAATCTTGATTTAAGACATCTTTCATATCACCACAATAGAAATCACAATTTTCAATACCATTGAATTTAGCTGCTGCTTTCGCCGCATCAATTGCTTCTTGAACTGATTCTACACCCACTACTTTTTTTGCATTTTTCGAAACGAATTGTGCAATTGTTCCTGTTCCTGTATATAAATCGTACACTAATTCGTTTCCTGTTAAACCAGCAAAATCACGTGTTAATTTGTATAATTCGTATGCTTGTTCTGGATTTGTTTGATAAAAAGATTTCGGACCAATTTTGAAATTTAAATCTTCCATCTTTTCCATAATATGATCCTCACCAGCAAAAACTTCGATGTCTAAATCATAAACAGAATCGTTTTGCTTTGGATTAATCGCATACAATAAAGAGGTAATTTCTGGAAATTTATCTTTTAAGTTTTGTAAGAAAGCTTCACGATTTTCTTTTTCTTCGCGGAAAAATTGAACTAAAGCCATTACTTGCCCATTTTGAGAAGTTCTGATCATCAGCGTTCTCAATAAACCTTCTTGATTTTTTAGATCGAAGAAATCTAAGTTATGTTCTAATGCAAAACGTTTTGCTTCGACACGAATCGCATTCGAAGGATCACGTTGTAAATGACATTTCGTAACATCTAAAACTTTAGACCAAGCTCCTGGAATATGGAATCCAAGCACATCTCGGTCGTCAAATTCTTTTCCTGATTGAATTTCTTCTAACGTTAACCAACGAGCATTAGAAAACGTAAACTCTAATTTATTGCGGTAAAAATAGTGTTCTTTAGATCCTAAAATCGGAACAATTTCTGCTTCTAAATCTTTGAAACCTCCAATACGAACTAAATTGTTAACCACTTCGTCGTGTTTAAATTTAAGTTGGGCATCATAGCTCATATCTTGCCATTTACATCCACCACAAACACCGAAATGCTCGCATTCTGGTTGAATACGATAAGGAGATTTTGTATGAATTTCGATTGCTTGTCCTTCTAAATAGCTGCTTTTTTTCTTCAAAACGTGTACATCTACAACATCTCCAGGAATTGCACCTTTTATCAGAACAGTTTTACCTTCCTCTGTTTTACCAACCGATACACCTTTTGCACCAGCACGTAAAACTTCTATATTATTTAATATGATTTTTTGCTTTGCTTTTCTTGACATTTTGCAAAGGTAAGGAAGTCCTCGAAATATTCAATTTTTTATCTTTTATGTAATGAAAAATTAAGGTTTTATGATTAATCTACAGCCCAGCTCATGTTAATATATCCAATGATTCAAAAATAAACATAATACGGATAGAGAAATCTATCCGTTTTTTCTTTAGCTTTATTGAGTAATTGAAATGGTTTGAGAAAAGGTTTATTTTTTATTTTTTTACTACTTATTTTTTCGTGTCAATCGACTGAAAAAAAGCAAATTGAAGAAGAGTCAAGTTCGGATAATAAAGCCTATAATATTGCATGGGAATTTTATGAAAAACAAGAAAGTGATAGTGCTTATATTTATTTTAACAAAGCGAAAGATATTTTTCTGATACAAAATAATAAACATCAAGCTGCTAAATGTTTAATTAATATGGCTTATATAAGCCATTACAAAGGGGATTGGTTTGGAAGTCAGGAATTAAATATAGACGCTATCAAACTATTAAATCCTCAAATCAAAGAGGAGAAAGAAACTTTATCGAGTGCTTATAATAGTTTAGGGCAAAGTACGCATGAATTAAAAAACTATAATGAAGCGATAAATTATTACCAAAAAGCAATAGATTTCACGAAAGATGAGAGTGCTTTTATTATCTACCAAAATAATATTGCCAATAGTTATCGTTACAATAATCAATTTGATGAAGCAATCAAGATTTATCAAGAGTTGTTAAAAGATAAAAATATCACCGAAAATCAAAAAGAATATGCACGGGTTTTAGATAATTTAGCGTACACAAAATGGTTGCAAAATAAAAACGGAGTTGTAAAAAATGAGTTAAACAAAGCATTGAATATTCGAATAAAAGAAAATGATTTGTGGGGACAAAATGCAAGTTATGCACATTTGACAGATTATTTCTCTGATAAAGATGTTAAAGAAGCATTGGATTTTGCTTATAAGAGAAAAACAATTGTATTTGAGAATAAGAGTGTGGATGATCAATTAGAAGTTTATCAGCAATTGATTTTACTTGAAAATTCTACGAATTCTAAAAAATATTTTGAAGCTTATCAAAAACTCTATGATAGCATTCAATTAGAACGGAATAAAGCGAAGAATCAATTTGCATTGATTCGTTTTGATTCAGAAAAAAATAAAGCAAATTTTTTAGAAGCTGAAGCCGAAAACGAAAAGAAAAAGAATAAAATTTTAAGCTTATATATTGTTGTTATTTTGTTGTTGTTGCTTTTGTGTTTCGCATATTTTTGGCACAAAAGAAGAAAACAAAAATTAGAACAAGAAAAAGTTTTAGAGGTAAAGAAAACAGAGTTAAAATATTCAAAAAAAGTACATGACAAGGTGGCAAACGGAATTTACCATGTGATGTCTGATATAGAAAATAAATCGGAATTTAATCGAGATGAAATTTTAGATAAATTAGAAGAAGTTTATGAAATATCACGGGATATTTCGTATGATAAAAAGGATGAAGCGCAACATGAAAATTTTGCAGCTAAATTATCACAATTAATAGGTTCTTTTGATTCGGATAAGGCTAAAATATATTTGATCGGAAACGAAAATGAGCTTTGGTCAATTATTTCTCACCAAGCTAAAGCAGAGATTTTTTTGGTCATACAAGAGTTATTGACGAATATGAAAAAACATAGTCAAGCTTCGCGAGTTGTCTTGAATTTCAAACAAGAAAATCAACAATTTTATATGAATTATTCGGATAACGGAATTGGAATTTCGGAGTTAAATCCTAAAAATGGTTTACAAAATACGGTTTCACGTATTTCTAGTTTAAAAGGAGATGTTATTTTTGACACAGAAAATGGTTTGAAAATCATTATCAAGTTTCCTATTTAACAACCTAATTTTTAAAAAATATGTTTAAAAAAGTATTGATTGCAGAAGATTTTGAAAGTTTTAATATTTCGATTCAAAAAGTTTTGAAGGATTTGAATGTAGATAATCCGGATTATGCTTTTTATTGTGATGATGCTTTTCTGAAAATTAAGAAAGCTTTGCATAATGAGCAACCTTATGATTTATTGATTTCTGATTTATCATTTGAAGAAGATCATCGCGAACAAACTTTGAAAGGAGGAAAGGATTTGATTGAAGCTGTAAAAGCTATTCAACCTCATTTAAAAATTATTGTTTTTTCGGTAGAGAAAAAAGCTGATATGGTTGATAATCTTTTTAAAGAGTATGATATTGATGGATTTGTTGCAAAAGGAAGGGAAGATTCGAAAGAGTTAAAGAAAGCCATTCAAGCTGTTTTTGAGGGTGAAAAACATTTAGAGTTAGGTATGAAAAGAAGCATCAAACAAAAAAACACATTTGAAATTACCTCGTATGATGTTACGTTGGTTTCCTTGCTATCAAAAGGCGTTTTGTTAAAAGATATACCTAATTTTTTAGTAGATAGAAATATCAAACCTTCAAGTAAAAGTAGTGTAGAAAAAAGATTGGGATCGCTAAAAGAATCTCTGCAATTGACAAGTAATCATCAGTTGGTTGCTTTTTTCAAAGATTTGGGAAGTATATAAGATAAATAAAGCGTCAACATTGTACACTGCCCCCAAAAAGTTAGACACTTTTGGGGGCATTTTTTATGACAAGAAAAGTAAAATATAGTGTAGCA
>NZ_JACALO010000054.1:0-13052 GCF_030328185.1 Empedobacter sp. 225-1
GAAAGTTTGGCTATATTAGCCCTATCGAAAAACTAAAATCTACTTGGCCAGTTGCACTTATAACTTGAACATGGCTAATTAAAAGATTTATTAACGGTGAATTATTTGAAAAAAGCACATACAATACTTTATTGTACAATGGATTTGCCGTTATCGGTTTCACTTTAATAGACTCTTTATTAAATTTTATTAAAAATAATCAATTAGAAAAATATCTTGTAAACAGTAATTTCATTATTTCTGAGAATAATATGATTGATATTTCATCTCTATCAGCAGGTTTATTTACACTTGTATTCGCTATAGCCTTAAAACAAAGTATTCAAATGAAACAAGAAAACGATTTAACGATATAAATTATGGCGATTATTATCAATTTAGATGTCATGATGGCAAAACGAAAAATGTCGCTAAATGAATTGAGTGAAAAAGTTGGCATTACGTTATCCAATTTATCAATTCTAAAAAATGGAAAAGCTAAAGCAATTCGTTTCGAAACTTTGAATGCAATTTGCAAAGCTTTAGATTGTAAACCAGGTGATATTATTGATTATACTGAAGAATAAAAAAGGAATCTCAATTTTGAGATTCCTTTTTTATTGTATGATTCTTAATTAATCGTGATTTCGTTTCGATTTAATTGAAGGAAACCTTCTTTTTCTAATGCTTTCAAAAGGCGAGAAATTACCACACGAGAAGTATTGAGTTCGTATGCTATTTCTTGATGTGTCTTCACAATCACTTTCCCTTTGTTAATACTTGCAACATCCAACAGATATTTTTTCAATCGTTGGTTCATGTCATTAAATGCTAAATTGTCAATCGCAACCAACATCTCTTCCATTCTATTGTTATAACTATCAAAAATAAAACGACGCCAAGAAGCATATTTCGCTAACCATTCGTCCATTTTAGTAATCGGAATCATCACCAATTCACCATCTGTTTCGGCAATAGCACGAATTTTACTTTGTCTATCACCCAAACAACACGCCATTGTCATGGCACATGTATCCCCTTTTTCAAGAAAATATAACAACAATTCACCTTCATCAAAATCCTCGCGCATAATCTTAATAGCACCTTTCAAAAGAATGGGCATTCCTTTGATAAATTGGTTTAAATCGATCATGACATCATTTGCTTTGAACTCGATCAATGAACCTAATTCATTAATTTCATCCAACAATTCATCTTCAAATTGATAAGGGTAAGTTGCTTCTATTTTCTCTTTTATCATGTTTAATGTGGGATTTTATTTCTAACTTTTCCGTAAACAAAAGTACCTATTAATGCACCAGCAATTGTAATTAAAATTGGATAAACACCAGCACCTAACAATACAAAAATTGGACCAGGGCAAGCTCCAACTAATGCCCAACCTAAACCGAAGAAAATACCTCCGATTAAATAACGTGCAATCGATTTTGCTTTGGGTTGAATCACAATTTTCTGACCATTAATATCTTTTGCTTCTTTCTTTTTCATTAATTGAATTCCAATCGTTCCGACAACCAATGCTGAACCAATAAATCCGTACATATGGAAAGATTGAAAATTGAACATTTCAAAAATTCTGAACCAAGAGGCTGTTTCTGCCTTATACATGGTTGCACCAAAGATAATACCTAATATGATATAAACTAAACTTCTCATGAAATTAAAAAATTAAAGGAAACAATACATGAACCATTAAAAGTCCACCGATAAAAAATCCGATTACAGCAATTAATGAAGGTAATTGCAAATCACTCAAACCAGAAATTGCGTGTCCAGATGTACAACCACCTGCATAGCGTGTTCCGAAACCAATTAATAATCCACCTACAAATAATAAGGCAATATTTTTAATCGACATAGTTTCGAATATTTCGGTAGGAGAATATGTTTTTCCTGCACTTTCAAAACCCATTTCGTTTAATTGTGCGATTGTCGCTTCTGAAATTGCTGGAATTTGATTATCTGATAAAAAATGTACCGATAGATAACCTCCAATTACAGCACCCACCAAGAATAATAAATTCCATTTTTGTGCTTTCCAATCAAAAGAGAAAAAATCACATGATTTTCCAGCTCCAAAAGCAGAACAAATGGTTCTGAAATTAGATGAAAATCCAAAACTTTTTCCAAAATAAATCAGCAATAACATTACGATTGCGATTATTGGGCCACCAACGTACCATGGCCAAGGTTGTAAGATAAATTCCATTCGTTATACTTTTCTAATCGGTTACAAAATTGATAAAAGTAATTTAATTTGAAAGTTACAAATGTTACATTACCTTTTACAACTTATCAATTTGAAAACATTTTATATTTTTGAACCAAATGAAAAAAATCAATCACCGAAAAGTTTTTAAACAAATGTTTTACTTCATTCTTTCTCTCATTATTTTATTTTCACTACTAACTTTTGCCATTCTACAAATGAATACGTTTGGTGCAGAAGCTACTGGAGAACGTTTGGAACGAATGAAACAATCTAAACATTATAAAAATGGACAGTTTCAAAACCTCAATCACACACCTGCTTTTGCAGAAGGCTATGATGCTAAAAAAGTGATGTGGGATTTTATTTTCGGTAAAAAAGACTCGAATATTTCTCCAAAAGATTCAATTCCTCATATTCAAACAGATCTTTTATCAATTGATCCATCTGAAAATATCTTCATTTGGTTGGGACATTCGTCTTATTACATTCAATTAAATGGAATTAATTTCTTAATTGACCCTGTTTTTAGTGAACATGGATCACCTTTACCAATTTTCAATAAAGCATTTAAAGGAGCAAATACCTACCATACAAAGGATTTTCCGAAGATTGATTATTTAGTGATTTCACATGATCATTACGATCATTTGGATTATGAAACGGTAAAAGAATTACAACATAAAGTGAATAAAGTAATTTTGCCATTAGGTGTTGGTGCGCATTTCGAAAAATGGAATTATTTACCAGAACAATTAATCGAAGAAGAATGGTATACAACTATAAAGTTGAAGAATAATCTTGAAATAACCTTTACTCCTGCTCGTCATTTTTCTGGTCGAAAATTTAAACGCAACGTTACACTTTGGACTTCCTATGTTTTGAAAACCCCAACGCAAAAACTATTCTTAGGTGGAGACAGTGGCTATGACACACATTTCAAAGAAATAGGAGAAAAATATGGACCATTTGATTTTGCGATTCTCGAAAATGGACAATACAACGATGCGTGGAAATACATTCATGCATTACCAACGGATATTCCTGCTATTGTTACCGATCTAAAAGCGAAACACATAATTCCTGTACATGCTGCAAAATTTGCATTAGCAAAACATGCTTGGGACGAACCTTTAGAAAAAGTTGTGGAATATGGCAAGCAGAATAAGGTTGATATTTTAACTCCGATGATCGGTGAAACAGTAAATCTGAACGATTCGGTGTTTTATTTCAAAGAATGGTGGAAGGGTTAAAACTTAGATTAACGAATAATATTCGAAATAAAAACTAATCTTTTAAATTAAATTCGAATTTATTGATTTTTAACAAGTTTATTCTGAATTATCGTCAGAAAACCATTTGATTTCCGTAATTTTGGCAACTGAAATTTAACTTTAAACAAAAAATTAAACAAAATGGAACTGAATAGAGAACGTCTATTAGAATTGGTGCAAAAATATGGTGCACCTTTATATGTATATGATGCGAACAAAATAAAATCGCAATATGATAAGATGACCAATGCATTTTCTACAGTCAAACGTTTAAAGTTAAATTATGCATGTAAGGCGAACACAAATCTTAATATTTTAAAGTATTTTAAATCACTTGGTTCAGGATTGGATACAGTTTCTATTCAAGAAGTAGAATTAGGATTAATGGCGGGTTTCAAACCGAAAGAAATCATTTATACGCCAAATGGCGTTTCGTATGCAGAGATCAAAAAAGCAATTGAATTAGGCGTTCGTATCAACATTGATAACCTTTCGGTTTTAGAAACATTTGGGCAAGATTTTCCTAAATATCCAGTTTGTGTACGTATCAATCCGCATATTATGGCGGGCGGAAATGCGAACATCTCGGTAGGACACATCGATTCTAAATTCGGGATTTCTATTCATCAATTACCACATATCAAACGTGTTGTAGAAAATACAGGTTTACATTTGGACGGAGTACATATGCATACAGGTTCTGATATTTTGGACATTGATGTTTTCTTACAAGGAGCAGAAATTTTATTTGAAGTTGCAGCAGAATTCAAGGATTTATCTTACATCGATTTTGGATCAGGATTTAAAGTTCCATATTATCCAGGAGCAGATGAAACAGATATCGAATATTTAGGAGAACGTTTATCAGCACGTTTCAATGCATTTGAAAAAGCGTATGGAAAACCATTAACACTAATGTTTGAACCAGGAAAATACATGGTTTCTGAAGCAGGATCTTTCTTAGCATCTGTAAATGTTGTAAAACAAACAACGTCTACTGTTTTTGCTGGAATAGACACAGGATTTAATCATTTAATTCGTCCAATGTTTTACAGCGCTCACCACGAAATCGAAAATATTTCTAACCCAGAAGGACGTAGTCGTTATTACACTGTTGTAGGGTACATTTGTGAAACAGATACGTTTGGATCGAATCGTAAAATAAATGAAATTAGCGAAGGTGATATTTTATGTTTCCACAATGCAGGAGCATATTGTTTCTCGATGGCATCAAACTATAATTCGCGTTTCAAACCAGCGGAAGTCTTGTTAATTGATGACAAAGATTATTTAATTCGTCGCCGTGAAACATTACAAGATTTAATCGCTACAACAGAGGATATTAAATTCTAAGTTCAGAATTTTTTATATATTTTTTATAGTATTTTAAAAGCTCAATCAAAAGATTGGGCTTTTTTATTTCCCTAATTTCAATGGTTTACTTAAAAATATCTCATGTATAATACTTCTAATTAAATTTTGTGCTATGGTCATAGAATCATCAAATCTATACTCAATTCTTTCTTCAATAGGATTTAGAGGAGAAACCGTTGTCAGTTGATTATTATGATGTTTTACATAATCTTGCATCAATTTATTATTCTTCTCAAGCGATAAATTTTGTTTATACTTTGAGTCAAAATAGCCAATTGATTGTGCAAATGGAATTGTCAATTTATTCTTCAAATTACCATTTTGCACTTCTACTTGTGCAAAAAGACAAATTGGAAAAAGAAATAATAAAAGTATTTTCATGATCAATTATTTAATTTATTAAAGTTAACCCGTTATGTATTTTGAATTAAAATTCGTCAGTTCGAATAACATTTCGAAATAAAATAAAGAAAAATTGTATGAGAATAGAATTTCACCTTCAAAAACCTTTTTCTCGATACAAAATTCTTTCAGAATTCCACTCGAAATGACGGTTTTATTGATGAAATTAACAATATTCACACAATTAAAGTTAAGAAATTTGTTTTAAATAATAGCCTTATCCTATTTTAAACACTTTACAATGACATTCGTCTTATGCTATTCTAAATGAATAAAATAATTTTGTAAAAATTTGTTTGAATAATGGAAAATAAAGATAAACGAAGTACCACACAAAAATTAATAGACGATGCGTTTTTTATATTTCTTGCAATTTTGGGTATTTTTTGTGTTTTGATTATTCTACTTGTGGTGTAAGAATGAAATTATTCGACCCCTACTTTTGTCTCTATTTATTAGGTTGGATTTTCGTGAAAATTACACGTATTTATGCCATCGAAATCGACTATATCAATCATTATTTAACGGATATTTTTGCTGTTCCTGCTATGACTCATCTGGGTTGTTATATCATTTCGAAACTAAAATATAACGGACAATTATACATTTATCCAACATCATATTTAATCATTACAGCTATTGTTTTATCAATTTTAATGGAAGTTGTTATGCCAAAATATTCTACGAATTATACCGGTGATGTAATTGATGTTGTTTGCTATTTTATTGGAATTATTTTTTACTTAAAAGTTCATAAAACCTATTTAATAGAAAAATATTCAAGGAAAACTGTTATTATGCCTTAAAAATTTTCATCCTTCCAACCATAAAAACCATAATCAATCCGAAACATGCAAATAGCGCATAAGAATATCTCAAATCTGAAACCTCTGCAATGTATCCAATAAGTGGAGGGCCCATCAAAAATCCTAAAAAAGATATACTCGAAACCATTGCCAAAGCTACTCCTGGATTAACATTCTTATTTTTTCCGGCAACACTATAAACCGTTGGCACATTACATGCCACACCAAGTCCCACCATCATAAAAGCAATGGTACACACTATAAATTGAGGAAAAAATACCGAAAGCATCAAGCCAGAAAACATCAATATTCCGCTAATTTGTAAAATACGCTGCTTCCCATATTTACTGATAAAATAATCACCAACAAAACGACCTGTAGCCATCATCACCATAAAAGAAGCATAGCCTACGACAACTAAATTTTGAGGCGCTTTTACAATATCTTGAAAATAAACACCACTCCAATCAAACATCGCACCCTCTGTCGCCATACTTAGAAAACCTATTATTCCTAATTGAACCAGCACTATATCAGGTTTTGAGAAAATAGATTTCTTTTCCTTTGCTGGAGACGGAATGGAATCAACCAAATATTTCTTATTCACCATCCAATTCAATACAATTAAACCATAAATAAGTACAAAATGATAAAATGTATTGATATGTAAATTCATCATCAATAAACCAATCAAAGCTCCAGTAAAACCAGCAATACTCCACGCACCATGAAATGACGACATAATTGATTTACCATATATTTTTTCGACCTCAACACCTTGTGTATTCACAGAAATGTTGCACATATTACCAACTACACCAAAAAAGAATAAAACTGCTCCTAATTGATAAAAGTCTTGTGCTAAACCAATACAACAAAGAAGCATTGGATAAATTAGAACAACAATTTGCAATACGTTTTTACTTCCACATTTTGCGACTAACTTGCCCGAAAGCGCCATTGTACACAATTGACCAATTGGCATCAACAACAATAAAGTTCCTAACTGACCTTCTGAAATTCCTAATTCTGATTTAATCGTTGGTATTCGACTTGCCCAAGATGAGAAAGCTAAACCTTGTGAAAAAAAGAACAACGAAACGGCTAAACGAATTCGATTTTTTTGAGTTGATGTATATTCAACGGAATTATTCATGGCTATTATTTAAACTAAAGTGCAAATTTAAGGTCTGTAAGGCCATAGCCAATAAAAAACCTCAAAAATATTCGATTGATAATCATTTTGTTAAAAAATAATTTTAAAATAATTGTTTTCAGAGTTTGGAAAAACGAAAAAGCGTTCTATATTTGCACTCGCAATACGGCAGTAAACGCTGTGTAGGAGAGTTGGCAGAGTGGTCGAATGCGGCAGTCTTGAAAACTGTTGAGGGTCACACCTCCGGGGGTTCGAATCCCTCACTCTCCGCTGATAAAGCCCAATAGAGTAATCTGTTGGGTTTTTTGTTTTTCTGAAGTTGTTGAAAATTATATTTTCATAAAAACCAAAAAGAAAACGAAAATTTGTAGATGCAAAGCATCAAATATTTTCTTAGAATCACTTTCACTTTTATTGGGAATATGAAATAATCCCTCACTCTCTGCGACATAGGGATTAATATTTTACTTTCAATCGATTAGTTTAAAATAACCACTCTACCTATCCGTTTACAAGCATTAGAAAATATAGAATTGTAAATAAGTCACATCATCGTAGACTAAATTAGTAAATTAATTTTGATAAAATATTTATTTAATTCGGCTATAATATCACTATATTTATATCTGAAAATCAATAAATTAGAGATATTCCTATTTTTTCTAAAGTTCTTTCAATTTTCACACTTACATTCTTCCTTCTATAACGCCTTTATACTACCTTTATAACGCTTTTATACTACCTATATAATGCATTTATAATACATCTATACCTGAGTAATAGCGTAGTTTATTCGATGTAAGTGGGAGTATAATTCGTTCATAAAGTATTGATAAGAGAATGTAAGTTTCACATGTAACAAAGAGACTCCATTCCTAAAAGTTTTGTGAAGTATTTCTACTTTAAAAGCTAATGATTTTACATCAGTCTTTATTGTACAAATAAAGTTAGCCAGATATTCTTAATTTTTGATTTTGTACAAATATAAATAAGATTATATTAGCTGAAATTAATACAATATGAACAAAAAAAATTACTTATCTATTTTATTCGGACTAATTTTTAGTTGCCAATTCATTAATGCGCAAACGACGCTTTTATTTACACAGGAACAAGCATCTGAAGGAAGTGCAATAAGTGCTTCTTCATCTTCCCGAACTATTCATGCAGCGGATGACTTTATTTTAACCTCAACTGCTACATTATCGAAAGTGGTTTTACATGGTGTACAAATTATGCAAAATCTTTCTTCAATTTTAAAGTCAACTGACTTTTATATTATAGAAGCTGAAGAGTTGACAACCGAACCTGGAACGCAAAACGTTATTTACAAATCCTTACAATCGATGGATGGAATAAAATTGGTATCTCAAGGGATGAGCCAAGATTTTGAAATTGATTTGAGTAATCATGCGATTAAATTAGAAGCAGATCGTAAGTATTGGATCGTTTTTAGCGCATATATTGATGCAGCGTATCCATCTAATTTGACCGATTGGCATTTCTATCCAGCAAACAACAAAACGGGAACGAGTTTGGCGAAAGTATTTACCAACGATAAATGGACAAGTCAAGCTACAGGTATAACTTTTAGCATTGAAGGTGAAAGCATTTTAGGAACAACGGAGATTTTTAGTAATGCAACTGCTACTTTAGCAACAACGGTTGTAAATCAGGTATTAGAAGTAATAAATCCTGAGTTTCTGTCTTTGTCTGTTTATGATTTTAATGGAAAAAATGTTTTAAATTCTACACGTAAAATTAACCAAGTAGAATTTCTTACTCCAGGTGTTTATTTAGGAGTTATTACGACTAAAAATGGACAAAGGATTTCTACAAAATTCATTAAAAAATAAAACCTAATTCATAATAATACAAAAAAGTATTTTTATTCAACAAATAATATTGGAATTAACGCTTCTCGATAATAAATAAGAGATTAACTGTCTATTATTGTAGCCATCATCTTCCACTAACTCTCGGAAACAAAACAATAAAAAAAGCCTCAGAAATTAATTTCTGAGGCTTTATATCTTTGTAAATTATTTTATGAAATACTTGGAACAGTTACCAATTCGTTCGTATCTGCTTCGTAATCGATTTGATCATAATTAAATCCAAATAATTGGAAAAACTCATCACGATAACCTTTGATATCCGAAATTTCGTTGATATTTTCAGAAGTGACAATTTTCCATAAATCATCCACTTCTTTTTGTACATCTTCTCTCATTTCTAAGTCGTCAATACGAATACGTCCATTTTCATCTAAAGGAACTTCTCCGTTCGCTGTGTATAAACGCTCTGCAAACAAACGTTGCATTTGTTCGATTGTTCCTTCGTGAATATTTTTATCTTTCATCACTTTGTACAATAATGAAACATATAATGGCACAACTGGAATAGCGGAACTGGACTGAGTAACTAATGCTTTATTTACAGAAACGTACGAAATACCATTCAAGTCAGCTAATAATTCATTGATCACTGGAACAGTTTTCTCTAAATCATTTTTAGCCATACCAATAGATCCATCTTTGTAAATTCTATGTGTCAACTCTGGTCCGATATAAGAATAAGCAACTGTTTTAACACCTTCGGCTAAAACGCCTGCGGCTTTCAAATCTTCCATCCAAAATTTCCAGTCCTCACCTCCCATTACTGCAATTGTGTTATCAATTTCTTCTTGCGATTCGATTGGATTGATTGTAATATCCGTTACACTTGCTGTATGGAAATCAACTGTTTTATTTGTAAATGGCTCACCAATTGGTTTTAAAACTGAAGAATAAGCTACACCTGTTTTAGGATGTGTACGACGTGGCGAAGCTAAACTGTACACGACTAAGTCTACTTGACCTAAATCTTTTTTGATTAAATCAATCGTTTGTTGTTTAATTTCATCTGAGAAAGCATCTCCGTTGATACTTTTTGCATACAAACCAGCTTCGTGCGCTTCTTTCTCGAAAGCGGCTGTATTGTACCACCCTGCAGTTCCAGGTTTTCTTGGTGCAGCTGGTTTTTCGAAGAAAACACCTATTGTTGCTGCATTATAACCAAAAGCAGCCGTAATACGAGATGACAGTCCAAAACCTGTCGAAGCTCCAATTACCAATACTTTTTTTGGTCCTTCAGTTGAAATATTTTTTGATTTTACGTACTCAATTTGATTGTGAACATTTTTTGCAGTTCCCTCAGGATGAGTTGTAATGCAAATAAAACCTCTTGTTCTTGGTTGAATAATCATTATACTTAATTTAGTCGCATAAATTTATAAAATAAATTCAATATAACGAAACCTTCTTTTAACATACAGAAACAATATTTATCCTACCGAATTTTACTACCTTATGAAAAATATACACATTGGCTCTTTGATTAAAAAAAGAGTGAACGAATTAGACATTGACACATCAAGAATTATTGCTTTTTTTAAGACTTATACAGAAGAAGAAATAAAAGCACAATTCAAGAGTAAAAGTATCTTAACTGATGATTTGCTCAAATGGTCAAAATTATTAGAGTATGATTTTTTTAGAATCTATTCGCAACATATTATTTTGTTTTCTCCTCTTCCAAAAAACTCTTCTAAAACAACTTCCTCCACAAGTTCTGTATTACCAAGCTTTCGAAAAAGTGTCTATACAAAAGAGATTATTGACTTTGTTTTGGATTTATACACAACTGAAAACAAAAAGATTCAAGAAATTTCGAATGAATACAATATACCTAAAAATACCATCCATAATTGGATAAAGAAATATCTACCTCAAAATTAAATTTTACTCATCATGCAAAAACCAAACTACCAAAAAATTTATAAAGAGATTATTCAGAAAAAGTTCCCAGAAAAAATTCAACAAACCAAAAAGCTTTTAAAAAAAGAATGGATGTTTTGGATGTCATCAAACTATCAGAGATATTAAACACTAACGAAACTACTGATAATCAAAAACACAAATCGTATGATTTAAACTCTATTCAGAAAATATTAAATATTCAGAAAAAGAATAATTACACCAATACCTATATTGCTGAAAAATATAAAATAAGTAGAAATACAATTGCTAAATGGCGAAAGATATATGATTATTAAATAGAAAAGGCTTCACGATGAAGCCTTTTTTATTGATTGTTTTTATCTTCTTTAATCACTTTATGTACTGCTAAAGTTGCAAAAGGTATAAAAGCATACATTATGTAAATGATAAAATCTTCATCATCCCATTTGTAAATTTTTCTAACTTTGAAAAGTAACAGCAGATAAACTGTAAACCAGAAACCATGGAAACTTCCTGCAAATGGCATAGGCAGCACATAATCAAATTGATATTTAATCGGCATTGCGACTAAAAACAAAAGTACACAACTTACCGTTTCCCATACACAAGCAGTAGCGAACCATTTTTTTAACTTTTCGTCAGATACGTTTAACATGGTGCAAATTTAATTTTTTATTGAGACTCTTCTAATGACAATCATTAGTTAAACCGTTAATTTAACAAAAAACAATGTACAATCATTACTATTTATGATAATCATACATGTTAATTATCAATATTATTGATTATTTTTGTAGCTAATCCAAAACCATCTATTGAATGCATGTAAACAATTTTATTTCAAGAAAATTCAATTTAACATTACCTTATTGGACAATTATCTGCCCAATTATAGCAATCTTTTCGTTAGGATTTGCCGACCAATTTAAAGAACAAGTGTGGTTTTCTACAGTTTTAGGAATCATATTAATTTTTGCAGTTTTAGCAGCTGTACATCATGCAGAAGTTGTAGCGCATAAAGTAGGCGAACCTTTCGGAACCATAATTTTAGCCTTAGCCATCACTGTAATCGAGGTTTCATTAATTGTCTCATTGATGATGTCAGAATCGACTGGATTTCCATCTGTCCTGGCGCGAGACACTGTTTTTGCAGCTGTGATGATTATTTTAACCGGAATAATAGGAATATGTTTATTGGCAGGAGGTGTTCGTTTTAGGGAGCAAAATTTCATTAAACAAGGTGTTTCGACAGCCCTTATTACTTTGGTTGCTATTTCTATTTTAACATTAGTTTTACCCAACTTTTTGACATCAGAAAAAGGCGGTGAATTTTCGTCTTCCCAATTAATTTTTGTCGCAATTATTTCTCTTATTTTATATGGCGGATTTATTTCTGTACAGACTATTCGACACAGAGATTATTTCCTTCCACAAAATAGTTCTGATAACGTTGTTTCCGAATTACATGTTGAAAAACCTAATCTACTAACAACCATTTCTAGTTTAGTTTTATTAATATTTGCACTTGTTGCAGTTGTATTATTATCTAAGAAACTATCGCCTACCATCGAATCAATTGTGATGGAATTTGGAGCTCCAAAATCGTTGGTCGGAATTATTATTGCTGGAGTTATTTTATTACCAGAAGGCTTAGCGGCGTATAAAGCTGCGAAACAAGACCGCTTACAAACAAGTCTTAATTTGGCTTTAGGTTCTGCTTTAGCTTCAATCGGATTAACGATACCAGCTGTTGCAATTGTATGTTATTTTACAGGATTAGAAGTTACGTTGGGTATCGATGCTAAATCTTCTGTCTTATTGGTACTTTCGCTGTTTACAGTTTATTTATCTCTAAGTTCGGGCCGTACAAATATTCAACAAGGAATTGTTTTATTAACCCTTTTTGCAACCTATTTATTTACAACAATTGTCCCTTAAAAATAAGTTTTAAAAACTAAAAAAGCGACTTGAATTATAGACTGCACCCAAAAGTTTGGACAGATTAAAAATTAATAATTATAAAAATGAGTTCGATATTGTATCGGGCTC